>JAOTYD010000016.1 GCA_029862005.1 Gammaproteobacteria bacterium
CGATGCGCGTATTCTTGCCGATGTGTACCTCGCAATGACCGGTGGCCAAACCAGCCTCGGACTGGAAGCGGAGCAGGGCATCGATACGGATTCCGAGCAGATCGAAATAAATCGCATTGAATCCGGTCAGCCGCTACCAATATGGCAGGTTGACGAGGCAGCTCTGCGGGCCAATCGTGAATACATCGAATTTCTCGCCACCCAGCACGACGATCCCGCCTGGAAGTAACACCGCAACCGTTATCCCGATAAGTATCCAGTACTGCCCCACAGGATTTATTAACGATATCCTTAGCCACACACCCAGGGTATGAAGCCTTCTCGGGATAGACTTCAAATTGGAAAATCTAGCCTCGATATTTGGAGCTGCGTTGGAAACATGCCCGTAAAAGTGTAGCGAGGCAGGATGCCGTGGTCCGACACCTCGGGCTCCAAGCGATTCCATGGATGGACCAACCGGTGCTTTAGCCGGTTGGGAGCGTCTTTTACGGGCATGTTTCCAACGCAGCTTTGAACTTAGGAGGGTTTGAGGAGACGCGCCTGGTCGCGTTTCCAGTCTCGATCCTTGATGCTGGCGCGCTTGTCGTGCGCTTTCTTGCCTTTGGCGATGCCGATTTTCATCTTGGCTCGACCGCGACTCCAGTAGGCCGATAGAGCGACCAGGGTGTAGCCCTTACGCTCAACCATGCCGACCAGGCGATCAATTTCGTTGCGATGGGCGAGCAACTTGCGTGTGCGGGTGGGATTGGCAGTCACATGCGTGGAAGCACTGCTGAGCGGGCTGATATGGGCACCAATCAGCCAGAGTTCGCCGTTCTTAACCATCACGTAGGTTTCCCTGAGCTGCAGATTTCCCGCTCTCAGGCTTTTAACCTCCCAGCCTTCGAGAACCATACCAACCTCGATTTCATCTTCGATAAAATAGTCATGTCGCGCGATGCGGTTAAGCGCGATCGTATTGTCGGAAGACTTGTTTTTTTTCTTACCCATTCTCGGGATTCCCTGCTCGCTGCGACTGGCGGCCATATTCTCGGTTTAATTCAAATGCATGACAAGCCAATCGCCGCAATAGCGCCTTGAAAAGAGACGCATCTTCACTATACACTCTCGCTCTTGCAATGGTGACCTGCTTCGGTCCCTTCGCGACAATTATCTGTAAATCCCGCCAGGCCCGGAAGGGAGCAACGGTAGCAGGGACATTGGGTGCGGCGGTGTGCTGAATCAGGTCGCCTCCAGTTTTCTAATGAAAAGCCCGGCTTCCATAAAATCCGAATGAGTTACCAGGTTCTAGCGCGCAAATGGCGCCCGGCTAATTTCGAACAGATGGTCGGCCAGGAACACGTATTGCAGGCCCTGATTAATGCCCTCGATAGTAATCGGTTGCACCATGCTTATCTGTTTACAGGGACCCGTGGCGTAGGCAAGACGACAATTGCCCGAATCTTTGCGAAGTCGCTGAACTGCGAGCAGGGGATCAGTTCCCGGCCTTGCGGAACTTGTTCATCCTGCGTTGAAATAGATGAGGGTCGCAGCGTTGATTTGATCGAAATCGATGCAGCCTCGCGCACCGGCGTCGCCGATATGCGCGAACTGCTCGATAATGTGCAATATGCGCCAACGCGTGGGCGCTTCAAGATTTACCTGATCGATGAAGTCCATATGCTGTCCGGGCATAGTTTCAATGCTTTGCTCAAGACACTCGAAGAGCCGCCACCGCATATCAAATTTCTACTGGCGACCACCGATCCACAGAAAGTTCCGGTGACGGTGTTATCACGTTGCCTGCAATTCAATTTAAAGCGCATGTCGAGAGCGCAGATACTGGCGCAACTCCAGTTTCTGACCGAACAGGAAAACGTAGATGCGGATACCCTGGCGCTAACCCGACTCGCCGGCGCCGCCGACGGCAGTATGCGCGATGCCCTCAGTTTGCTCGACCAGGCAATTGGATATGGTGGCGGAGCAGTGCGACAGGAAGCCGTCGAGTCAATGCTGGGTTCAATCTCGCGTGATTACCTGGCGCGGCTTTTTAATGCCCTGTACGAGCAACAGGCTCCGGAGCTGTTAGCTGAAGCACGCGCGGTTATCGAGCTTAATCCTGACTATCAGCGGGTTTGTGCGGAAATGATTTCGCTGTTGCAGCAGGTTGCGCTATATCAGAACGACCCGAAGTTGACAGTCGAAGACGAGTTCGATGGTGAACTGTTGCAGAATTTAAGTGCGGGCTGGTCTCCCGAGGAAGTTCAACTCTATTACCAGATCTTGCTGCAGGGACGCCAGGATTTGTTGATCTGCCCCGACGAGGCCTCGGGTTTTGAAATGTTAATGTTGAGGTTACTTGCATTTGTACCTCAAACCCGAATGCAGGACGAGACCGGCGAAATAAAAAAAAAGCCTGAATCACCCCTAGCGACGACTACCCGGACTCACAAGCAGCCCTGTCCCAGGCCTGAACCTGAAGAAACCGATCCGGCAAGCCCGACGCTGCCTGCCGAGGCTCGCGATCAGAATCCGTCCAGTCAGGTAATCGAGACAGGCGATCATCAGCAACCGGATGCCATTGGCGACGACATGCTGGACTGGCCAGAACTTGCCTATGATTTGGGGCTGACAGGCCTCACCCAGGAAATTGTTGCCAACAGTGTGGTCGATTTGTACCGGGACGGCACATTAAAATTACGGCTGTTACCCGAAATCCACGAACTCGCGAATGAACTGAATACGACCGAAATTAGGCGGGCGCTCGAACAAAAACTTGGGGTATCATTGCAACTGGACCTGGTCGCAGCAGCTTCGGTGGGAGGACAAACCCCGCTGCAGGCGAAAATACAGCGCCAACAACAGGAGCGTCTTGTTGCAATCGATGCAATAAAGGATGAAAAGCTGGTTAAAAAGTTACAGCATGCGTTTGCCGCCGAGCTCGATGAAGCGAGCGTGGTCAAGATCGAAAACAACCACTAGGAAGGAGAAGATGTCATGAAAGGTGCGCTCGGAGATATGATGAAAAAAGCGCAGGAAATGCAGGAAAACCTGCAAAAGGCGCAGGCTGAGCTCGCGAATAAAGAAGTAACCGGGGAAGCAGGTGGTGGCATGGTTTCGGTTGTCATGCGCGGCACCCACGAAGTCAATCGTGTCGTCATCGACCCTGGCCTGGTTGATGAAGACGTAGAAATGCTCGAAGACCTGGTGGCAGCAGCGGTTAACGATGCCGTCCACAAAGTAGAGAAGTCGAACCAGGCCGCGATGCAGGAAATGACGGCGGGATTGAACCTGCCTCCGGGATTCAAGCTGCCGTTCTGATCTTATGTCATCCCCCAGTCTCGACGAATTGATTACTTCGCTGAAGTGCCTGCCGGGCGTTGGCCAGAAGTCTGCCCAGCGCATGGCCTTGCATCTTCTCGAACGCGAACAGGCGGGTGCAAAGCGTATTTCGACTGCGATTCTGAATGCGATTGATACGGTAAAACACTGTCAGCGATGTCGTAATTTTTCGGACGACGCGGTTTGTGAAATCTGCCGGGATGAAGGGCGCGACCAGGCCACACTGTGTGTGGTAGAGACACCCGCGGACGTGCTGGCTGTCGAATCGTCAGCAGCTTATCGAGGACGTTATTTCGTGTTGCTGGGTAGACTGTCGCCATTGGACGGATACGGACCGGGTCAGCTGGGGATCGACGAACTCGAACAGCAATTCGGCGATGGTGATATTCGGGAGGTAATCCTGGCGACGAGTGCTACTGTGGAAGGCGATATCACCGCGCAGTACATAGCAGATTGCGCGGCCAGGCACGGAATAAAGAGTAGTCGACTGGCACGGGGAATACCCCTGGGCGGTGAACTCGAGTTTGTCGATAGCGGTACATTGTCGAAAGCACTGTCTGGCCGGCAGGAAATAGATTAGCTTAACCAATACGGAGGCGTAATGTCCGAAACCATCTTCTCTAAAATTATCAGGCACGAGTTACCCGCTGACGTCGTCTACGAGGACAATGAAATTATCGCTTTCCGTGATATCAACCCCCAGGCACCGGTCCATGTCCTGGTTGTTCCCAAAGTTGAAATCGAAACGGTCAATGATATCAAGCCCGAACAGGCTGAACTGATCGGCAGACTCGTATTAACTGCGCAAAAGATCGCCGCTGACGAAGGTGTCGCGGAAGATGGATACCGGCTCGTGATTAACTGTAACCGCCACGGCTGCCAGGAAGTATTTCATCTGCACCTGCATTTGATAGGCGGCCGGCAGCTACGGGGTATTTCAGCGGGTTAACCGGCGCTGACCTGTTCCCGCATCTTCACGTAATGCAGGTAACGTGATTCGGCAATTTTTCCCTGTGCCAGGGCCTTGATGACGGCACAGTCGGGTTCATTAAGATGCAGGCAGTTGTGGAAGTGGCAATTTTCCGCGAATGCACTGATCTCCCTGAATCCATGCGCGAGCGGCCTGTCGTTATCGACGAAAGGATTGAAACCCCGGATTCCTGGCGTATCGATCAAATCTCCGCCGGCGGGTAAATGGTAGAGTCGGCTGGCGCGCGTGGTATGGCGTCCTTCCTCGTTGGCCTCTGAAATGCTGGCAATCTTGATATCTGTCCCCGGAAGCAGCCACTTGGTAAGCGATGACTTGCCCACACCGGACACCCCGCTTAACACGGACACCTGGTCGGTGAGTAGCGTGGTGAACTCATCCATTCCCTGGCCGGTCTTCACGCTCGTAGCTATCATTTTGTAACCCAGGGGAGTGTAGGTACTAGCGATTGCAAACGGGTCGCTCGTGTCGGTTAGCAAATCTATTTTATTCAGCAGAATGCAGGCTTCGATATGCTGCTGCTCTGCCGAAAGCAGGTACTGATCAAGTAAATATAGATTGGGTTCCGGTGTTACCGCGAGACAAACGAACAATTGGCTGATGTTGGCGGCGACTGCTCGAACCTGCCCGAAACCGTCGATGCGCTGTAGCAGGTTATCCCGAGCCAGGATGGCAAGCACCCGGTGTTCCTGGTTGGAGGTCGTTTCGATCGCCACCCGATCACCGCAAACGATATTGCCGAGATTTGACTTGATCTTGCAGTCGATGGTATTGCCGGATTCCAGTTCTACCAGGATTCGCCCTCCCTGGTGCGAAACAACAATGCCATGCTGGTGTTCGGCACTTTCCGAGACTTCTAACTGAGCTGCCTGGATCCGATTCTTCTGCTGCTCACTAAGTCTGCGTTTTGCCATGAAAGTCTTATCTCATCCTGGTGCGTGAGCGCTGTGCCGATCCTGTTTAATCTGCCGATCCTCCGGAGGCTATGGCTTCCAGGTGGTTAATACGAATTGTGGCCGGTGGATGGGAATCATAGAACATCGAATGAATTGGATCGGGCGTCAAGGTACTGGCATTATCCCGGTAAAGGTTTACCAATGCTGAAATCAGTGCCCTGTAGTCGCTGTTCAAATGGGCGAATTCATCCGCCTCGAATTCATGTTTGCGTGACAGAGCCGAGAACAGGGGGCTAACGAAATAGGTAAATACCGGCATAATCATCATGAACAGTATCAGCGCGGCATGGGTAGAGGCAGCTTCAACTCCAAGCGAACTATAAAACCAGTCGGAGCGCATCAGCCAGGCCAGCAGTGCGAAACCGACGAAAGAAATGGCACTCGACAGCAGCAGCGATTTTTTGATGTGATTGCGTTTGAAGTGCCCCAGTTCATGTGCCAGCACTGCCTCCACCTCGTCCTCGGATAGTGATTCGAGCAGGGTATCGTAGAAAACTATTCGTTTGTTCCTGCCGAAGCCGGTGAAGTAGGCATTGCCGTGTGACGAGCGGCGCGATCCGTCGACGACAAAAACGCCCTGGCTTTGAAATCCGCAGCGATTCAGTAATGCCTCGATACGGGCACGCATAGACGCATCTTCCAACTGGCTGAATTTATTGAAAATCGGTGCAATAAATGCCGGGTAGGCCCATATCATGGTTAAACTGAATACCATCCATAGAATCCAGGCATAAATCCACCAGCGCTCACCCGCCTGGTTCATTAGCCACAGGATTGCAGCCACCAGCGGTACCCCGATGATAATGGCCAGCAGAACAGTTTTCACCAGGTCCAGCAGCCAGGTCTTTAGCGTGGTCTGGTTAAATCCGAAACGTTCCTCGATAGTAAAGGTCTGGTACAGCGAGAACGGCAGGTTCAGGATTGCGGTGATCAAAGTCACCGAAAAGATAAACGCGATACCGGTTAGCAGCGCTGAATATCCAAAGCCGGACCACCACTGGTCAAGCAGATTTAATCCGCCACCAATGGTCCAGATGAGTAACCAGGTGGTCTCCCACGCGAGTATAATTCTACCCAGGCGTAACTTGGTGCAGCTGTAATTAGCTGCACGGTGGTGGTCGGTGAGAGCGATTCTGTCAACGAACGCGTCGGGCACCCTGGCAGCATGGGCCTGGATATGGTTGATCTGACGTTGACTCAGCCACAGGCGGACCACGACCGTCGCGGCAACAAAGCTCAGGAATATTGCGGTGAATACATGCATGTTTCAACTAGCAGCAAAAAAACTTGCTATAGTTTAACGCATATTAAAAATACGTGAAGCCTGGAGCATTTGATTTCGATGGATGAAAATAACCTGATCTGGATCGATCTTGAAATGACGGGTCTGGATACGCAGCATGACCAGATCATTGAAATAGCAACCGTAGTGACAGATTCGAATCTCGCCATCCTCGCACAGGGCCCCGTGATCGCCATTCATCAACCAGATGAAATTATGACTGCCATGGATGCCTGGAATACAAGCCATCATGGAGAATCCGGCCTGACCAGTCGGGTCAAGCAAAGCACCAGCAATACGCGAGACGCCGAGCAGGAAACCCTGGCATTTCTGCGTCAGTATGTTGTTCCGGGAAAATCACCCATGTGCGGCAACAGTATCTGCCAGGACCGGCGCTTCATGGCACGCCTCATGCCCGAGCTGGAAGGCTATTTCCACTATCGTAATCTGGATGTCAGTACGCTGAAGGAACTGGCGCGCCTGTGGAGACCCGATCTGGTTTCAGGATTTGTCAAAAGAGGTGCGCACCTCGCGCTGGATGATATTCTCGAATCGATCGATGAGCTTAAATACTACCGGGAGTGCCTGATTCAAGACTGAATCCCGGGGCCATATTAATTATCCCGGTAAGTTCATCCGGGCTGCGGGCCCAGGATTGCATACCTCGGTTCTCTCCCCATTGCTGAAAAACATCGCCCCGACAGGTGGCGAAATAAAGAAATCCACGGGCCATGTCATGGACGCCAAAATAATGGTTATAGGCTTAAAGATTCTGCGTTTCTGCCGATAAATAATCCTGACACAGAATATATCATTGACCAGGTTTTCTATGGATCTCGCCTCGCTTATTGGCATTATTTCCGGTATCGGACTGATTATCGCCGCGATCATACTTGGCGGGGATATGCATAACTTTTTCAATACCCCGGGACTGATGATTGTCATAGGCGGTACCATGGCTGCAACCCTGCTCACGTTTCAGTTCAGGGATGTGCTGACCGCGTTTAAAAGTGCCTATTTTGTGTTTTCCTCACCCAAGCAGGATTCGCAGGAGTTGATCAATACTATGATCAAGCTTGGCACCATCAGCAGACGCAAGGGCCTGCTGAGTCTCATGGATGTCAAGACCAAGACGCCATTTTTGAAGAGAGTCTGCACGCTGATCGCAGATGCCGCCGATGAAGAAACCCTGCGTTCGGCAATGCGTACCGAAATAGAATCCATGCAAATGCGACATTACATAGTGCAGGACGTGTTCCGGAAAATGGCCATGTATGCACCATCGTTTGGAATGCTGGGTACCCTGGTTGGCCTGATCCAGATGCTGTCGTTGCTGGCAAGCCCCGATAACCTCGGCCCTGCAATGGCCATCGCCTTGTTGACGACCTTTTATGGGATCCTGTTATCGACCGCTATATTCCTGCCCATCGCCGGCAAGTTACGTTCCAGGACGCTGATCGAGGTCATGAATTTCGAAATTATTTTTCAGGGTGCGGTCAGCATTCTGCAGGACAATAACCCGCTCTCGGTGTATGAAAAACTGTCGTCTTTCGTGCCGGCAAAAAAACGCAAACCGATGCAAAAACTAAGGCAGCGTAGTTGATGTCCGCACGATCCTTAAGCAATGTTTTCGAAGACGAGGAGGGCGGTAGTACCTGGATTGTCACCTTCGCCGATATGATGACCCTGATTCTCGTATTTTTCATCCTGTTATACACGCTCGCCGATTTCGAGGACGAGGCGTATAAAGAGCTGATTGAATCGGTGCAGGTTATTGATGGAGACGGTAATCAAATCAGTGTCATTGATTTTGCTACTCGCAAAGGCCGGAATCCACAGCCGCTGAAAGCGATTGAGGATATGCTGGGTTTGAATCCGAGCCAAGTCCCGGTGGAGAACCTGAAACCGGCACTGGTGGCCGAGATGGAAAGCATGATTGACAACACCGATCTCGCGGAAAGCGTTGAACTTACTTACAACGGTGATCAAATAATCCTGCAAATCGATGGACGATATCTGTTTGAATCGGGTCAGTCGGAGCTCAAGGACCGGGCCAGATTCATTTTTGCCAACCTCGCGCAAATGTTCAGGGACTACGCGGATTACAAGATAGCCATCAGGGGGCATACCGATGACCAGGGCATACAGACAGCCCGTTTTCCATCTAACTGGGAACTTTCGGCAGTGCGTGCGACCACGGTACTTCGATATTTTATTCAACGGGGAATCGACCCCAGACGCATGACCGCGACCGGGTACGCGGATTACTTACCACTGGTTGAAAACAATAGCTCTGAAAACAGGGCCAGGAACCGGAGAGTCGAGTTTGTTCTGGAAAAAGAAAAAGATATTTGATGTAGAGCTCGATTCGCGCCATAACGATAATCGAGCGGCCTATCGGATTGCGCCCGAGCGCTCCAGACCGGTGATCATTACGATTATGGGTAATGCCTTCCACGCGCTCAACATTAGCGGTACCGGTGTCGCGTTCAGGTCACATAATTTTCCGCTAGGAACGCGAACTGCTGCGACCATCCGACTGCCCAGCGAAGACCTCATATTTCCGGTTGTTTTAGAGGTAGTTGCCAAGCAGCGCGACCTTTGCCGATGCAGTTTTCGAGAAATTCACGAAGATGCTGAAAATCTACTACACTCCTATATACTTGGGTTACAAAAGCGAAAAATCAGGCAGAACAGTCGGCATTAAAGTCGCTGATCGGCGGTGGCGTAACTCGAAACTGAAAGTGGAAACTTTCAGGAATTTCAGCCGTTTAGTGAGACAATCTCTTGAATTGGATTGATTTTCGACTTGAATTCGGCGATGATACGCGGTTCGTTGGCGGTATAAAAACTACCAAAGCCAACCACCTGATTTTATTCGATTTTTTTGGGAAGCGGTCTTGATAAAACAGCGCACGTTGAAGAATGTTATCCGCGCCATGGGCGTTGGTCTGCATACAGGAAAGAAAGTTTACCTGACGTTACGTCCGGCACCGATCGATTCAGGTATCCGTTTTCGTCGAATTGACCTGGATACCCCGGTTGAGATCCTGGCTCGTCCGGAAAACGTAGGCGACACAAACCTTTCCACCACCCTGGTCGAGGATGATGTCCGTATTTCGACAGTGGAGCACCTGCTGTCCGCGATCGCGGGTCTCGGGATCGATAACGCGTTCATCGATCTCAGTGCGGAAGAAGTTCCGATCATGGATGGCAGTTCGGGGCCTTTCGTGTTCCTGATACAGTCGGCCGGTATTGTCGAGCAGAATCAGGCCAAGAAGTTTATCAAGATCAAGAAGTCGGTGCGGGTTGAAGAGGGTGACAAGTGGGTCGAGTTCAAACCTTTCAACGGTTTCAAAGTCAGTTTCGAAATCGATTTTGATCACCCACTGTTTACCAAGCAAAAACAAACCTGCCATATCAATTTTTCCACCACTTCTTTTGTCAAGGAAGTCAGCCGTGCCAGAACCTTCGGGTTTCAGAAGGACATAGAATACTTGCGTGCTAACAATCTTGCTTTGGGTGGAAGCCAGGATAACGCGATCGTGATGGATGACTACCGGGTCCTGAATGAAGATGGGTTGCGTTATGAGAACGAATTCGTCAAGCACAAGATTCTCGATTCGATCGGGGATCTCTACCTGCTCGGTCACAGTCTGATCGGTGCTTTCTCCGGTTACAAGTCGGGGCATGCATTGAATAATCGTTTGTTGCTGACCTTGCTTGAAGACCCGGATGCCTGGGAAGAGGTGACCTTCGAAGACGCCGCAACGGCGCCGATATCTTACGCCCAGCCAGTGGAAGCAACGGTCTAGGTGGAATTGTGAATATACTTTTCCTTTCATCGAGCAGGGGTCAAATTTGCGGCTTAAGCCTCAAAAAACCGCTGCATCTGTTGGCGATGATTGTAATGGTAAGTCTTGTTGTCGGCGGATCGGTGTACGTGGGTTATACGCTCAATCCAAGTCAGGACAACCTGGCCCTGATCGATGAATGGCAGGCGGATGTGCACCGTCAGCAGGTGCAGCTGAAACACATCCGTGAAGAAGCCGATGCTGATATCGATGCACTATCATCACGTATAGGTCTGCTGCAAGCGCATGTGATGCGCCTGGACGCCCTGGGACGCAAACTGGTACACATGGCCAGTATCGATAAAAGCGAGTTTGATTTTGAGAACACGCCGGCGCTGGGTGGTCCCGAAGTTGTGACCAATAAGGGACTGGAACCGGACGAGTTATCGCAGGCTATCGACAAGTTGAGCTTTGAACTTGAGAACCGGGAAAACCAGCTGGTCGTGCTCGAAAACCTGGTGCTGAATGAAAACCTGCAAAAGGAAGTTCAACCCAGCGGACGCCCCATCGTCAAGGGCTGGATTTCGTCCTACTACGGCATGCGCACGCATCCCCTCACGGGACGTCGTGAAATGCACAAGGGCATTGACTTTGCGGGTACACTTGGAGGGCCGGTTATCGCGGTCGCCAAGGGAGTGGTTACCTACGCCGGCAAGCGTTACGGCTATGGCAAGGTGATCGATATTGCCCACGGCAATGGTTATACCACGCGCTATGCGCACAATTCCCGCCTGCTGGTTTCGGTGGGTGATACCGTAGAAAAAGGTTTTCAGATAGCCGAGATTGGCTCTTCCGGCCGCTCTACCGGTCCACACGTGCATTTTGAGGTACTCAAGAACGGACGTGAGACCAACCCGGTACGATTCATTCGTGCTGCGAATTGATCGGGAGTGCCGTTTTTGCATCATCCCGCTTGAAACTTTTCAAGTAAACTCCACCTCTTAAAACAGTCCTGTTAATGCAGTTGTACGATGTTGTCTAAAATCTCAAGAACATTATTCGGCAGTCGTAACGACCGAATCATCAAGAAACTCAAGCAGCGCGTCACCCGGATAAATCAGTTCGAACCGGAAATGCAGGCTCTCGATGATAGTCAGCTGCAGCAAAAAACCGGGCAACTCAAACAGCGATTTGCGGACGGCGAAACCCTGGAACAGCTGCTCGACGAGGCATTTGCAGTCTGTCGCGAGGCGTCGGTGCGGGCCCTCGACATGCGGCATTACGACGTGCAGCTGATAGGCGGCATGATTCTGCACAATAACCAAATCACTGAAATGCGTACGGGTGAGGGTAAAACGCTGGTGGCAACCCTGCCTGCCTATCTAAATGCGCTCAGTGGTAAAGGTGTCCATATCGTTACCGTAAACGATTACCTGGCGGAGCGTGATGCCGAATGGATGGGAAAAATTTACAACTTTCTCGGTTTAAGCGTCGGCGTTGTCTTAAGCACCATGGATTATGCCGGCAAGCGCGAGGCCTACGCTGCCGACATTACCTACGGTACCAATAATCAGTTCGGATTCGATTACATGCATGACAATTTATGCTTTTCGCTGGAAGAGCGCGTGCAGCGAGAGTTGAATTACGCGATTGTCGACGAAGTCGATTCGATTCTGATCGATGAGGCCCGCACACCGCTGATCATATCCGGACAGGCCAGTGACAGCTCCGATCTGTATTCCCGAATCAACAAGGTAATTCCGCGCCTGACCCGGGTCGAGGAGGAGGACGGTCCCGGCGATTACAGCCTTGACGAAAAATCCAAGCAGGCATTTTTAACCGAGTCAGGTCATGATACGGCGGAGCAACTGATGATTGAGTCCGGTCTGCTCGGCGAGGGAGAAAGCCTCTATGATGCGGCAAATATCGCACTTGTCCATCATCTCAATGCCGGTCTTCGAGCACACGCCATATACTCCCGCGATGTTGACTATATCGTGCAAGACGGTGCGATCGTTATCGTCGATGAATTTACCGGGCGCACCATGCCGGGCAGGCGCTGGTCAGAGGGTCTGCACCAGGCGATTGAAGCCAAGGAAGGGGTCAGTATCCAGCATGAAAACCAGACGATTGCGTCGATTACCTTTCAAAATTACTTCAGGTTGTATAACAAGCTTGCCGGTATGACCGGTACTGCCGACACCGAGGCTTTCGAATTCCAGCAGATATATGGACTTGAAGTCGTCGTGGTCCCCACCAATCAGCCGATGATTCGTGAAGATTATGGTGATTTGATTTATCTGACGGTGCGCGAGAAATTTGAAGCGATTATCGAAGATATCCGCGACTGTGTCGGCCGCGGTCAACCGGTGCTGGTCGGTACCACCTCGGTCGAAACCTCTGAGTATCTTTCCGGGTTACTCGACAAGGTCAAAATTAAACACCAGATACTGAACGCCAAGCAGCATGAGCGCGAAGCGATGATTATCGCCGATGCGGGTATGCCCGGAAAAGTTACCATCGCCACCAACATGGCGGGGCGTGGAACCGATATTGTACTGGGGGGAAATCTCGAAGTTCAGTCGAAAGATCTCGCGCAAGACCAGCAGGACCAGCGCGATAAGCTGAACACCGAATGGCAACAGCTGCATGACCAGGTAATCGAAGCGGGCGGATTGCATATTATTGGTACCGAGCGGCACGAATCCCGACGTATCGATAATCAATTGCGTGGCCGGTCGGGACGCCAGGGCGATCCGGGTTCATCTCGATTTTACCTGTCGATGGAAGACAGCCTGATGCGCATATTTGCATCGGAAAAGGTAGCAGGCCTGATGCAAAGACTGGGCATGGAAGAGGGTGAAGCGATTGAGCATCCCTGGGTGAGCCGGGCGATTGAAAATGCACAGCGCAAGGTCGAGGCCCACAACTTTGATATTCGTAAACAGTTACTACAGTACGATGATGTTGCCAACGATCAGCGCAAGGTTATCTACCAGCAGCGCGATGACCTGTTGCATAGTGAAAGCATTACCGAGGCGATTGGCAATATGCGTAAGGATGTCCTGCAGGGCACATTTCTGGCGCATATACCGCCAAATAGTATTGATGAGCAGTGGGATATTTCGGGTCTGGAGCAGATTTTAGCGAATGAGTTCGGTGTTGAATTACCGATTCAGAGCTGGCTCGACAGTGAAGATCAAATTACCGATGATGACATCTACGAACGCATTCTCGAACAGTTTGAAAAATCTTACCAGGCCAAGGCTGATATGCTGGGCGAGGAATTACTGATCCGCCTCGAAAAAGAGATTACATTGATGATTCTCGATCGTCACTGGAAAGACCATCTGGCGGCAATGGATTACCTGCGCCAGGGCATCGGTTTACGTGGCTATGCGCAGAAAAACCCGGTCCAGGAGTACAAGCGTGAATCATTCGAAATGTTCACCAGCATGCTCGAAGGAATTAACTACGAGGTTATCCAGGCCCTGACCCGGGTGCAGATTCGAGGCGAGGAACAGGTTGCAGCCCTGGAGCAAAGCCATGAGCCCGATCAGGATATAAAAATGGAGCATGCCAGCGCACAGAATCCGCTAAATGTATCGCAACCCCAGGAAGAGCAACATCAACCCTACGTGCGCAAGGAGCGCAAGGTGGGTCGCAATGAACCCTGCTGGTGCGGCTCGGGTAAAAAGTTCAAACAGTGCCACGGTAAACTCTGAGATCAGCTGTCATGGCCGTTGGATTGAAAGCGCCGGGAAAGCTGTATCCAGTCAGGGGTATCCGTCTGAGCGCTGCTCACAGTGGTATCAAGCAAAACAGTGAACTCAAGGACCTCGTGCTGATTGAGACCGCGGCAGGTTCGAGCGTCGCTGCCGTGTTTACCCGTAATCGCTTTTGCGCTGCCCCGGTGACGGTCGCACGTCGGCACCTGGCGAAAATGCCTGCGCCTCGTTACCTGCTGATAAATTCCGGTAACGCGAATGCCGGCACCGGTGATCTCGGAATCGATGACGCTGTTGGTAGCTGCGCCGCTGTTGCCGATGTCGCCAATGTAAACTCCGACACCGTCCTGCCGTTTTCCACCGGCGTCATTGCGACTCCTTTACCAAGGCAGAAAATCGTTGATGCGGTTCCGTCTTTATATGCATCGCTTGCTCCCGATAACTGGTTGCCGGCGGCAGAAGGGATAATGACCACCGATACCTTGCCGAAAGCTTTCAGCACGCAACTGATGTTTGGCGAAAACACGGTTTCGATAACCGGGATATCGAAGGGCTCGGGCATGATCAAGCCGGATATGGCGACCATGCTGAGTTATGTTGCGACCGACGCCCTGATCGAAACAGGTGAATTGCAGAGCATCCTGCGGCGGGTCGTGGCGAGTTCATTCAACTCGATCACGGTCGATGGTGACACCTCGACCAACGATGCCTGCGTGCTGATTGCAACCGGTGCCAGCGGTCAACGAGTATCGATCGAAAACGACGATTTTGTCGCTGCCCTGACACAGTTGTTCGAGCAGCTTGCTCAGGCGATTATTCGCGATGCAGAAGGTGCTACCAAATTCGTTGAAATCGAAGTGCTGCAGGCACGGGACGGGGCTGATGCGCGGGAAGTCGCAGACTGTATTGCCCATTCACCGCTGGTCAAGACCGCACTGTTTGCATCGGATCCCAACTGGGGTCGAATCCTGGCCGCTATCGGTCGCGCCCGGGTTGATAATCTCGACATCGAGTCCGTGGATCTCTATCTTGGGGATACCTGCCTGTTGCGGCAAGGTCTGCCTGATCCCACATATACGGAAGCCAGCGGGCAGGCGGCGATGGATGGTGAGGAAATAAAGATAAGGGTCAATTTGAATCAGGGGGACGCGAGCGCAAGGATCTGGACCTCGGATTTGTCTTACGAATATGTCAGGATAAATGCCGAATACCGCAGCTGAAAACTTCGTCATCAATCCTGCCAGGATTAGCGGCGATTACATCCATGTTGTCGCGGCACTCATCTGGAAACAGCCGGATCGTGAACAGTTTCTGATCGCGCAACGCCAGAAGGGCAAGCACCTGGAGGACTACTGGGAGTTTCCGGGCGGCAAACTGGAATCGCATGAGTCGCCCTGGCAGGGCCTGCAACGCGAACTCGCCGAAGAAGTTAATATACAGATAATCAGGGCATTACCCTTCATGCAGGTTTATTATCGTTATCCCGATCGCAACATTTTGCTCGATACCTGGTCGGTCGAAGAATACCAGGGAGAGATAATATCCAGAGAACAACAGGCAATCAGTTGGGTCGATTTGATTCAGGTCGATAACTTTCGTTTTCCACCCGCCGATATTCCGATTCTCGAGGCTATAAAGAACAGCGGGATAGCTGGAACTTAACATCTTCCTTGACCTGGGTAGCCAATGTGTCCCCGGGAGTGACCTGCATAAACCTTACCGAGTATCGATGTTTACCGGCACTGATCTCCGGATATATCAGTTTACTGGTGTCAACGCCGATGCGAATCAATTGTGTTGATTGCTTTGTATCCAGCGACTGTTGGTAGAATCCCTTTTCGGCGACCACTGCTTTAGCCGAGGCACTGTCGCGAATGGTTGTCAAAATCAGATCGATAACCTGTTCCAGTCTGGCATAGGGTGCTATCCATTCATGCAGGTCCGAGAGTCGTTCCTCGTGGGTTTGATTGAGCCAGAATCGCAGTTGCGGCAGATCAAAGTCACAGGTGCCTCCCGGAATCGAGATACGCTGTTTTATACCAAGCAGAAAATCAACGCGTTTCAAATGCTCGCCCAGTTTCCCATCAAGCTTGTGCAATTGATCGAGAGAGTTCTTTTGTTTGCTTAGTATCAGATCCAGCTTTGAATGATCAATGCCCTGGTGTTTTGACAGCGCCTTGAGAGAACTGTGCTGTCGCTCGAGTTCTTTCATCAACTCCTGTTTCAAATCGCCGCGTTCCAGCAGCGCGGTAAGTTCGAGTACTGTCAGCAACGCGCTGTAGGCACTCCAGTCACCTTTTAATGTCTCGAAGTAATGAAAGCGTTTCATCAGGGTCTCGACACGCAGGCACATGCGGATGCGCTCGTTTAATGGCTGCTCGAAAATCTGGTATTTAGGCGACATCGCTCGTGGAGATCTGCAAAACAGTTAAAGTATAGCCGAAAACAGGTACCACATGTCGAGGGCCTGATGCTGGCCCAGTTCACCGGTCTGCAGATTGTTCCAGGTAGGCCTGGTGCAGGGATTCGACCTGAGAACGGAGGTCACTGTCATTGCTCCGGTTATCGATAACGTCGTGGGCCCGGGCCAGTCTCGCTGAGTTGCCAAGTTGCTGGGAAATCATCTTGCGGGCCAGATCCTCATCGATGTTGTCGCGTTTAACCAGGCGTTCGATTTGCACCTCGGGTGGGCAATCCACGACCAGGATGCGATCGACCAGTGATTGAAAGTTTGTTTCGAATAACAGCGGAATGACCACCAGCACGTAACTCGCTCGCGAGTGTTCGAGCACTGCCTCATGACTGCGTTGATAAATCAATGGATGCAGCATGGTTTCCAGCCATGATTTTTCATCCGCCGCAGTGAAAACAATCTTGCGTAACCTGGTCCGGTCGATTCGCTCATCGGCGTCCAGGATATCACTGCCAAAATGAGAACAAACCTGCTGGTAGGCAAGTTCGCCGGGCTCCAGCAGTTTTCGACTGATGACGTCGGTATCAATAACCGGTACCCCGAGTTCGGCAAACAGGTTACTGATCCTGGTCTTGCCTGAGGCGATACCACCGGTTAGTCCGACTGCAAACATGAGCCCCGTATCACTAGAGTTCAAACAGTGAGTTATAGAAAAGCATCAACTCGTCACCCCATAATAGCGTCAACCACCCGGCCGCGGCGAGGTAAGGACCAAACGGTATCTGGGTACTGCGCTCGGTTTTCTTTAATACGATCATGGTAATGCCGACCACGGCGCCTACCGCCGACGAAGTCAGGATGACGACGAAGAGCGGTTTCCATCCCAGCCAGGCACCCAGCATGGCGAGTAGTTTAAAATCTCCGTACCCCATGCCTTCCTTGCCAGTTACCAATTTGAACATCATAAACACAGACCACAAACTCAAATAACCGGCCATCACCCCGATCACGCTGGTTTCGAGACTGATAAAAACGTTGAATAGCGAAAGCAGAATACCCAACCACAGCAGGGGTAGCGTGATCGAGTCCGGCAGGAGTTTATGACCAATATCGATGCCGCTTGCCGCGATAAGGCACCAGGTCAGGAGGAGGGCTGCAAGGGCCTGCAGACTAACGCCGAAGTGCCAGCCGACAACCACCGATAACAGGCCAGTAAACAGTTCGACCAGCGGGTATTGCAGGGAGATCCCGGCCTTGCAGTCCGAGCATTTGCCACCGAGCACAAGGTAACTGATGATCGGGATGTTTTCCAGCGCGGTGATTTGATGTCCGCAGTTACTACAACGCGAACGAGGTGTACTCAGGTTGAATTTCTCGGGCTCGGCCGCATCGGGTTGTTCCAGGAACTCGAGACAGTCCTGGCGCCATTCGCGCTGCATCATGACCGGCAGGCGATAAATGACGACGTTCAGGAAACTACCGACAACGGCACCAAACACAAACAGTGTGCCGAGGTATAGAGCCTGCTGCTGTTCGAATAACGAAGTAAACGGATCGAGCAAGCAGCTTTCCTTAAACCACCGAACCCAGCTTGAAGATCGGCAGGTACATCGCGACGATTAATCCGCCGACGAGCACACCCAGCACCGCCATGATGATGGGTTCGAGCAGCGAGGTTAATGCGTCGACCGCGTTATCAACCTCGGTCTCGTAAAAGTCAGCAACTTTAGCCAGCATCGCATCGAGCGAACCCGCTTCTTCACCGATAGACACCATCTGGATCGCCATGTTTGGAAACAGCCCGGTATTGCGCATCGAGGTTTGCAATTGGGTGCCTTGTGAAACTTCGTCCTTAATCTTCAGGCTTGCATTGTGGTAGATGATATTACCGGTCGCGCCTGCTACTGAATCCATCGCTTCGACCAGCGGTACACCCGCTGCGGACATGGTTTCCAGCGTGCGCGAAAACCTGGCAATGGCAGACTTGGTGGTGATTTCTCCAATTACCGGGGCTTTTAACGCGAATCGATCGAAAGCTTCCTGCATTTTGGGGGAGGTCTTCTTGATCCTGAGCAACAGGTAAACACCACCGGCAATACTGCCCGCAATGACCCACCACCATTGCTGCATGAACTCGGATAAATTAATAACAAATTTAGTCAGCGCCGGTAAATCAGCGCCGAATGACTGGAACAGTTCCTCGAACTGAGGTACCACGAATACCAGCAGAATTACGGTTACGATAAAAGCTACTATCAGTACCGCTATTGGATAGAAAAGGGCCTTTTTGACCTTGGCCTTCAGCGCCTCGACTTTCTCCTTGTAGGTCGCCAGCTTGTCGAGCATGGTTTCCAGCGCACCCGATTGTTCACCGGCATTGACCAGGTTGATAAAGAGTGGATCGAAATACAGCGGATGCTTGGAAAGGGCTTCAGCCAAAGACACGCCGCCTTCCACTTCGGATTTGATGGCAAGGATCAGCTTCTGCATCGATTGCTTATCATTGCCCTGCCCAATAATTTCAAAAGATTGGACCAACGGCACGCCGGCCTGCATCATGGTTGCAATCTGGCGGGCAAAGATGGCGATATCGGCGGGCTCGGGCTTTGCGGCACCACCGAATAACGGCTTCGGCTTTTTCTTGACCTTGAGCGGGTTGATACCCTGTTTGCGCAGTTCATTTTTCGCGAGGGTATCGCTGAGCGCGAATATCTCGCCTTTTACCTTCGAGCCACCTCGATTGGTGCCCTCGTATGTAAATTCGACTTTTTCTGCTGTTGCTGCTTTCGCTGCCATTACTTAGTCCTTTGTTACCCGGTTTGCTTCTTCAAGGCTGATAAGGCCTTGTTTTACCTTTTTGAGGGCAGATCGACGCAGATCGTCGATGCCTTCTTTTCTCGCCTGATCGGCGAGGTCGATCGAGTTGGCGCCGCCCATGATCAGCCGCCCCATTTCCTCTGAAATTCCCATGACCTGGTAAATACCGACCCGGCCCTTGTAGCCACCCGTGCATTTATCGCAACCCACGGCCTTGTAGATTTTGAAATCTTCACCAAGGTCTTCCTTGGTAAAACCCTCTTTCACCAGGACCTCCTTGGGCAGATCATCCACGGTTTTACAATCGCCGCACAGGCGCCTGCCAAGACGCTGCGCGATGATCAGGCTGACCGAGGTCGCGATGTTAAAGGCGGGCACGCCCATGTTCATTAACCGGGTCAGCGTCTGTGGCGCATCGTTGGTATGTAACGTGGAGAGCACCAGGTGGCCGGTTTGCGCGGCCTTGATCGCGATACCGGCCGTCTCGAGGTCACGAATCTCGCCCACCATGATGACGTCGGGGTCCTGGCGCAGAAATGCTTTCAAGGCCTCGGCGAAAGTCAGTCCGACCTTGTCGTTCACATTGACCTGGTTGATGCCTTCGAGATTAATTTCCGCGGGATCCTCGGCGGTCGATATGTTGGTTTCTGGTTCGTTGAGGATATTGAGACCCGTATATAGCGAAACCGTTTTACCACTACCAGTTGGGCCGGTTACCAGGATCATGCCGTAGGGATTGGCCAGCGCATCCATGTAAAGCTTTTTTTGTTCGGGTTCGTATCCCAGCGCGTCGATTCCGAGCTGCGCGCTTGACGGATCAAGAATACGCAGTACCACTTTTTCCCCGAACAGTGTCGGACAGGTGTTAACACGAAAGTCGATGGCGCGCTTCTTCGACAGCTTGAGCTTGATACGACCGTCCTGTGGTACGCGTCGCTCGGAGATATCCATGCGTGACATGACTTTAACACGGGCGGTTAACTTGGCGGCGATGTTGATCGGTGGCGATGCGACTTCCGACAAAATGCCATCGATACGATAACGCACGCGGTAGCGTTTTTCGTAGGGTTCGAAGTGTATGTCCGAGGCGCCCTTGTTGATCGCATCGAGCAGAATCTTGTTGACGTATTTAACAACCGGCGCGTCTTCGGCGTCGACAGCACTGGCCGCCTGCTGTTCCTCTTCCTCAGCGCCGATATCGAGATCTGCAAGATCGTCGTCAAGCATATCCTCCATCCCGGTATCCATCGCACTGACTGCTTTTTCGATGAATTCGGCGAGCTGGTCTTCCTGAACCAGCACCGGTTCGGTGGAGAGTCCGGTTGCAAATTTGAATTCGTCGAGAGCCTGGGTATTGGTCGGGCTCGAAATTGCGATGAACAGGCGGTTGCCACGTTTGAATAACGGTACCGCGTTAAGCTTGCCGATCAGTTTTTCTTCGACCAGGTTGAATGCGCCCATCTCGGTATCCATGACGGATAAATCGAACACGGGCAGGCCGAATTCCTGCGATGAAATCATCGCTACAACGTTCGACGGCACAATATTCTTCTGCACCAGGTAGCTGCCGAGTTGAATACTTTCCTTATTCGCGTTTTCAACCGCCTCGATTGCAGCAGCTTCATCGAGGTGATTATCCATCACCAGCTTGCGCGCGATCCCGGTCAGATTCATGTTGGTTGCGGCCATAAGCGAAATTTTTCTATTGGCGGAGTTATTTCCTCGACGAGTAGCTAAAGTATAGCTGGTTTGTTGAGGAATCTAGGACGATTTTAGCTCGAATTGGCGGTATAACAACCCTATTTTCGAAATTGTAATAAATTCGAAGAATCAAGCGCTTATCAAAAACGCTTCAATTAGTTTATAAGCAATAGACCGGCCGTCAGACGAACTTTCAAAAGGACAAAAAAACGGGCCCGAAAGGCCCGCCTCGAGACTGCAATTGAGCGGTTATCAACTACCCGTACAGTCTATGGCACGACCCAGTTCGGCAGCAGCGTCGCCGATACAGCCGTTACCCGTAAGATTCCAGTTAATCGCAGCCGCATTAGAGGAATTGGGAGTCAGGGTAATTGCGATCGCGGTTGAAGTAGACTGTACTGCCGTGGTGGTCAGCGTAATAACCCCGCTAGCCACGGCCATAGCGTTGATATAGTTGATGTCACCCGCTACGGGCGCCGGCGGGATGCCGTTGGTGCCGGCGTTACAGGCGATAAAAGAGCCCGTCTCCTGTTGACAAATTACAATCGAGGAGCGATAGCTTGAGATTGCAGTCAGTGCGCCGGAAATCTTGGTGCGTTGGGTATAGTCGGTATATTGCGGGATTGCGACCGCGGCCAAAATGCCAATTATCGCGACCACGATCATTAATTCGATCAAGGTAAAGCCTGAATGACGTTGGTTCATATTCTTTACCCCACCTGTGTACATTGGGTTCGGCGTTCATCCACCGATCAATGTCCCGATTGTGTAAAACACGTGCACATCGTTGCGCATCTTATTAACAGTTAACACGTCGCTAGATCAGTCAATTTCGAGTTTGCGCGTGTTATTTTTTTGTAATGATTAGTTTATTCAGCGTAGCGAAAAACGGGCCTTTGCAGGCCCGTTTTCCGTATTGCTAAAGCAGGTCTAGCTTATGAACCTGTGCAGTTGAGGACGCGTCCAGCTTCTGCGCCAGCATCGCCTTCACAACCGTTACCGGTAAGGTTCCAGTTGATCGCAGCGGCATTACCGATATTAGGTGTCAAGGTAAGGCTAATTGCTGCACCAGCAGATTGTCTGGCTGAAGTTGTCAGTGCAATCACACCGTTAGTAACGTTTGCAGCGTCAACATAGTTAACCTGGCCAACAGCGGCGATAGCGGGAGGGATACCGGTGCCGACAGCGCCAGCATTACAACCAGTCAGCGTGCCGAGTTGCTGAAAGCACAGCGCGACAGTTGTCTTATAGGTTGAAACACCAGCCAGGCCACCAGAGAGCTTGGTGCGCTGGGTATAGTCAGCATACTGCGGGATCGCGATCGCGGCCAGGATGCCGATAATCGCGACAACGATCATAAGTTCGATCAATGTAAAACCAGATTGTTGCTTTTTCATTTGAGTTTCCTCTTGTCTAATAAACTTGGTATTCGATTCAGAAATCGACAAATGCCGTTTCATAGTGTTATCTAAGCAATCGTGATGCCAACTTTGCCGATAGAATTTAATCCTTTAAAAACAATGCGTTAGATAATTCGGCGTCAAGACTGGTGTCGATGACGTGGCAAAATCATGACAAAATTGTCAAGTTTTTACATTAATTGTCAGAAAACAACCGCTCGTCGGGTAAATTTAGCGTTCCTTCAGGTTTAACTTGTCGATACGGTAGCGCAGTTGGCGCAGCGTGAGACCCAGTGCACGCGCGGTTGCCGACTGGTTCCAGCGATTATCCTCGAGCGCATTGATAATGTGTTCTTTTTCCATGTTCTGCGTCATTTCACCCAGGCTTTGCTGTTTTTCATCATTGTCTGCAGTGATCTCGGGTAGCTGCAGGTCGGCGGTTTCGATCAGTTCGTTCTCGCACAATGCAAGCGCGCGTTCGAGGATATTTTCAAGCTCGCGCACGTTACCTGGAAACACGTAGTTACTCAACGCGGTCAACGCATCATCGCTGATCTTTACGTTGCTCGCATTTTCATAGTTGTGCTTTTCCACTAGGAAGTCGGCGAGTTGCGGAATATCCCCGGTGCGCTCGGACAGGGTCGGCACGATGATGCCAATAACGTTGATTCGATAGTAAAGATCCTGTCTGAATGAACCATCCGCTACCATGGCATCAAGATCTTTGTGCGAGGCGCTGATAATCCTGACGTCGATCGGTTCTTCCTGTTGCGCGCCGACGGCACGGATCGATTTTTCCTGGATCACGCGCAGCAGCTTGACCTGCATTGCGAGCGGCAAGTCCGCTATTTCATCGAGAAACAACGTGCCACCATCGGCCGCCTTGAACAATCCCTCGTTATCGCTGGTAGCACCGGTAAAACTTCCCTTGAGGTGGCCGAAGAGTTCGCTTTCCATCAGCTCAGACGGAATCGCCCCGCAGTTTACCGCGACGAAGGGTGCTTCGGCACGCGAGCCCTGCAGGTGTATCTGGCGCGCCACCAGCTCTTTACCGGTACCGGAATCACCGCAGATAAATACCGGTGCCTGGCTGCGGGCGAACTTGGCAATCGAGCGCTTGAGTTCGGTCATCGTGCTGGAGTCACCGATGATCTGATACCGGGTATCAGACGTGCTGCTGGAAAGCAGAGGTGAACTCGGCAGCGTCAGGGCCTTGTCGACCAGCTTGCGCAGCGTTTCCAGCGACACGGGTTTGGAGACAAAATCGAAAGCGCCGCATTTCATCGCCTTGATTGCGAGATCGATACTGCCGTGAGCGGTGATCACCGCGGTTGGCGTATTCGGGTAGTGCTGTTGAATGTGTTCGACCAGCGCGATACCATCACCATCGGGTAGTTTCATATCGGTTAGACAAAGATCGAAGGCCTCGTCATGCAGCATGCGCGTGGCATTACTGTAATCCTCGGCGCTACGTGTCTCGAGCCCCATGCGCAACAGGGTTATTTCGAGCAATTCACGAATGTCGGGTTCATCGTCGACGATGAGGACGCGTTGCTTGGTCATTATTCGGACTGCCGGTCTAGGTCGGTTGCGAGCGAGGTCATCTGCAAGATAAAGCTGGTGCCGTTGTGCTCATTGATCTTAGCTGAAATAAATGCATTGTTGAGCTCGCACAGTTGTCCGACGATGTAGAGACCGAGCCCCGACCCCTGGTGGCTCGTGGTATAAAACGGCTCGAAGATCTGGTCCAGGATATCGCTTTTCATTCCCGGTCCCTGGTCTGCAATTTCAATACATAAGGGATATGCCTCGGTTTCGAAGACCCGGATCGTAATCGGTTTGCCGTCGTCGCCATGCACGCAGGCATTGGTACAAAGGTTGGTCAGGATCTGGCTCAGGTGCCCGGAATCGAATTGCAGCACGGGATTTGCCGTTTCGATTTCGAGATTGAAGGTATCCGCGTCGGCCATGCCGGATTGGCAAAAGCGATCGATGAAGATCGGCAACCAGCTGTGCAGGTTGATATGTTCTTTCACCGAGGGGCTGCTGCGCGAAATTTTCAGGATGTCTTCAATAATATTGTTAATGCGCAACGTATGCTGGTTGATGATTTCGATCATGCGCTGGTCCGCGTCGACAAATTCATCGCTTTCATTGAGTAATTCAGCCGCGTAGGAGATTGCCCCGAGCGGGTTCCTGATTTCATGTGCGATGCTCGCGGTCAGGTGGCCGAGCGAAGCGAGTTTGGCCTGCTGCATGGTATCCCGAATCGACGATACATCGTTCAGGAATATCATCGTATTGGGTTGGCCTTCGCTCTCGAGTTGGCGAAAACTGACCTGGATATTGTCGATTCCGATTTCCGCAGCAGGGGAGGTCGATTTCTGGTCCGCTGTTCGACGCCAGTGCTCCAGTGCATCGAGCAGCGTGGGACAGTCTTTTTGCATCGTGATGGATCTCTTGTTGGCAATGTGCAACATGTCCAGTGCCGCCCGGTTGATGTGCCGAATCTGATCGTTACGGTTGAGCACGATTACACCGGCCTGCAGGTTTTCGATAATTTCCTGGTTCAACGCTGACAGTAACGCGACGTCACGTTCGCGTTGCTGAATCAATTGCTCACTGCTACGCACCCGTAAAATCAGGTTATGGGTAACGATTGCGGTTGCGATCAGGCTGGCGCCGAGAATGCCAACCTGGGTCGAAGTTCCGGTATAACCGGGTATATTAATGACCGAGTAAACGTGCTCGGTCAGCAGGCCAAGTGAAGCCAGCGATGCAAACAGAACGGCCATCGCCTGCTCGGTGAGTAAGCCGGTGACCGCGACCGAAATAATCAACAACATACCGAGACCACTGGAAATCCCTCCGCAAGCATGCATGAGCAGGATAATCAGCACCGTATCACTATAAATCTGCAACGATACCTGGCGCTTGAAGCCGCGTCGTTCGGTCCAGGCCGCAACGATCCACACCAGGGCCAGCACCAGGAAAGCGAAACTGGTCCACGAATAGAGTGTCAGGTTGACGATGTTGAGCAGGGGGGAAGGGCTGACGAAGCTCTGGCCGAAAAAAATAGCGGACAGTCCCAGCCGGTAGACATTCAGCAGGCGAACTGAAGTCCAGTTCGTCGAGCGTGTCTTGTAACCGCTATCCAGCGGATTATTGCTGGTCAAGGTCTGCATGTTCTTGACAGCAATAAGGTTTTTCCCTGACCAGCAGAATCGAGGACTCGGGCACGTGTACCCCGCAATACTTGCATTGACGTATGTTTTCCGGTTTCCCGGCTTCCAGTTGATCTGGCTCCGGCGGAGCGCTGAAAAGACGTTTCAGCAACCACAGTAAAATGGCAACAATGATTAACAGGATAACGAGGCGCATCAGGAACATAGAACCAGAAAAAGAGATGTTTTACTGCAGTAATGATAGCTAAGTCTATGATTAATGCGCTAAAAGAACAAACCGCGAACAATCTCCCGCCGGTCAGGCCTTCGGAGGCCGGAATTCGGGAGCCCCAAGGGGTTGATAAACCCGGTCGGTTCAGCCTTTTGGCCCGCCAATCGGCGATATTTGGTGATTGAAAAAAAAAGTTAACAGGTGACTTGCCGAACTGAAAAAACGCCCCTATACTTCCCGCCCTTTATTGTTAAAGGTCATCAGGGGAGCGCCCATAAATGGCAGTAGCAAGATCCAGAAAAGCAGCAGCACCCAAAAAAGCAGCAGCACCTAAAAAAGTGGTAAGACCCAAAAAAGCGGTTACACCTAAAAAAGTGACATTATCCAAAAACTACAAGCCGACTGCGAAAGAAAAATACATGTCTCCGAAGCAACTGGAGTACTTTCGCCAGAAATTGCTGGCCTGGCGTGCGGAGTTGCTGCAGGAGTCCGAGAACACGATTTCACATTTGAAGGAGGAAAACTGGCAGGAACCCGATATCAACGATCGGGCCTCGCTGGAAACCGATGCTGCCCTGGAACTTCGTACCCGCGATCGTTATCGGAAGCTGGTAAACAAGATAGACCTGGCGCTCTCGAGGGTTGCCGACGGCACCTATGGCTACTGTGATGATACCGGCGAAGAAATTGGTCTGTTCCGACTTGAAGCACGGCCCATAGCGACCTTAACGGTCGAGGCCCAGGAAAAACACGAGCGGCTCGAAAAGCAGCGGCGTGACGACTAGCCAGTCATCCGATCACCAGTATTAAAACAACGGCCTGTTACTCAGGCCGTTTTTGTTTCGTCGCTCTTGTGTGGTACGCGTGCTGTCGGCACCACTCTCGAAGCGCCTTCACAATGCTGGTGCTGATCGTCGAAGAAAATGTGCGGCGAAAAGGACTCCAGAATCTTATGCTTGGGTACGCCGCCGAGGAAAAAGGTTTCATCGATACGAACATTCCAGGTACGCAGGGTTCTTATCACCCTTTCATGGGCAGGACTGTTGCGTGCCGTGACCAGGGCGGTGCGAATCGGCGGGATCTTCTGGGTCGTACTATTGACCAGGTCGAACTGCAAAAACGACAGCGTCTTCAGCAACTTTGCGAACGGACCCTCTGGTAGCGGTTTTTCAGCATTTAACTTTTCATGCTCAATGAAAGCCTCGAGTCCCTGCTGCTGATAAATCATTTCAGATTCCTTGGAAAACAGAACGGCGTCTCCGTCGAAGGCAATCCTGATCTGCTCGAGCGGGTCGGTTTGATTGCGGCTCGGGCCGTCATAAATCAGTCCCGCAGCTACATTGGATTCGACTGCCGCCTGCACGTCTTCTTCGGTGGCTGACAGGAATAAATCGACCTCAAAGGCGTTGAGATACTTGGCCACGGGTTCCCCGCCAGTAAATGCGGCGCGGGTAATGTCGAGCCGGTAACTGTCGATCGAGTTGGAGATGCGTAAGCTGGTGTCGGCCGAGTTGCGCGAAATGATAACGACCTCGGTTCGCCGAACCCCGGCCTCGAGTTCATTGATACGCAGGATAGCTTCAATCAGCGCAAACCCGGTGCCCGGTTTCAAGATGTCGTTTTCATGCTCCAGCTGGTATCGGCAGTACGCCTCGAGACCTTCTTTCTCATATATTTCATTCTCTAGACTGAGGTCAAACAGGGCGCGCGATGATACGCCGATGACGAGGTAGTTAGTTAGATCGTAGGGCATCAGATTGACTTCAACAGGATCTTGGATCTCCGCTCCGGATTGTATCTGGCAAGCCTGGCCTCGGGTAACTTGAAATCCCCGGATTCGACAAAACCATGCTCGATAAACCAGTGCGACGTACGGGTGGTCAGCGTGTAGAGTTTCGATATTCCTGATTTCGAGGCACGGTCTTCGGCAATCTGCAGCAACTGGTTACCTAAGCCCGAACGCTGGTAGCTTTCATGAACTGCAAGACAGGCGATTTCAGCTATCCCCGCACTGCTGTCTGGTATACAGGCAATGCAGGCGATGATCATGCCGTCTTTTTCGATGACCTGGAAATGCGAGATTTCGAGTTCAATTTGTTCACGCGACCTGGCGACGAGCACACCACTGGATTCGTGCGGCTCGATCAGGCTCAGGATTCCGCCAACATCGTCAATACTCGCTGCCCTGCTACCTTCGTAGAACAAGTTGGTTACCATGATCCCGCAGCCATCGCGCGTGAATAATTCCAGCAACAGGCCGCCATCGACACCTGGATCGATCAGGTGTACCCGTTTAACCTGCGCCTGGATTGCGTGGATTGCCTGACGTAACAGGCTTCTCAATTCGTTCGGAGTCGCGGGGTCTTGCAGCATCGAATCGCATTCGCTGGTGGAAAGGGTGCTCGCCGGTGCTTCTCCGTCGGCAATATCCTGCTGAATATAAATAAGCTTGTCCGCTTTAAGTGCCCGCGCGACTTCGCCGGCAAGTTCCTCGGCGGGTAAATTAAAAACCTCGCCAGTGCGCGAGTAGCCAAGATTCGATAGCAGTACCACGTGATTGAGCGCGAGCAGTTCGTTAATTGCGTCGTGCTTGATATCGCGCACCTTGCCGGAGTGCTGCATATCAATCCCGTCGATCACCCCGAGCGGCATGCCGGTAACAAAATTGCCGCTAACCAGCGAAAGTTCCGAACCGGACATGGGGGTATTGGGCAGTCCCGTCGATAACTGGGCTTCGAATACAGTCCTGACTTCATTAATCGCCTGTATGACAAATGGCATCACAGCCGTGTCGGTAATTCTGATGTTGTGGTGGAAACCGGATTCAAGTTTGTTTTTGGCGAGGTGTGAATCGATGCTGCTACGGCTACCGAGAAGTATCACCAGCTTGATACCAAGATGATTCAGCAGGGCGATATCATGCACCAGGCCAATAAACCGGTCTGAATAAATGACTTCGTCCGAAACCATGATGACGAAGGTTTTTTTACGGTGCGCCTTGATGTAGGGCGCGGCACCACGAAACCACTGCACGTAGTCCTGCGTATTGCTCATTGCTGCTGATATCCGCTAAACTCGATCTGCACTATAGTACATTCACGGAAGCTAACAAAGACCGTAAAGGGATTTCCCGATCAACATCGAATCCAAACCAGTCAACACGCATCACCTTCAGCAACAGGAACTTGTTGCCTTTCTCTATAATCGTTTTCGCTTCGGTATTTTTATTACCCTTTTTGTTTCAGCGCTGGCATCGGCGCTGGCCTATATAGAACTCGAAATTCAGGGTCGAGAGCACTGGGTTATCGGCTGGTTCGTGCTGTTGTGCCTGGTAATGCTGGGCAGATGGTGGTTGCTGCAAAAATTTTTGAGCATGCGCAATAAGGCTTATTTCCCTTACCAGCAATGGCACGACTGGTTTTTGATCGGTGTCATCGCCGCGGGTTTGATGCTGGGTTGTGGCGCGGCCTTATTGATGCCCTACATTACGACCAACATACAGATAATACTGCACGCGATGTTGCTGACGATGTGTGCCGGGGCCATCGCCTATCTTTCAACCTCCTTGCGCGCATACATCGCTTACATGATTACAATCATGCTGCCGGTGACCATCTGGTTGTTCCTGCAAATGAATACTGGCAGCTTTGTCCTCAGTTCCCTGTACCTGTTTTTCATGATTGCAGGATTTGTGAGCGTCAAGCGGATGCATGAGTTGGTCAATGATGCGTTGTATTACCGTTATGACAATGAAACCCTGATCGAAGACTTACAGCGCCTGCTCGAGTCGGTTTCGAAAACAAATAAGGCACTGGAGAAAATATCGACCACTGACGAGCTCACGGGCGTGTCGAATTATCGTGCCTTTCGGGTTTACCTCGAAGACGTCTGGCGTCAATACCAGGGTACTAACATACAGGTTTCACTGATCAAACTTAGTATTGATCATTTTCACGAATTTAATGAACACTATGGCCAGGAAGCAGGGGATCAGTGCCTGCGCCGGGTTGCGGGAATGCTGGACAATCTGATTTTACAGCCGGATCAAATGATAGCGCGCCTGCACGGTGCGGAATTCGCGGTATTACTGCCCGGTATGAGTGGTGACAACGCTCGCCAGGTAGCGCTCGAGTTCATGCAAAACCTGGCGCAGCAAAAAATCGAGCATGTGAAGTCTGCGACGCAATCGTTTGTGACAATGAGCGTGGGGCTCGGCAGCCAGGCGGTGAGACCAGAATCTTCCGCGCGCGAATTACTGGTTAGATCTGATACCGCGCTCAAGCTGGCCAGTCAGCGTGGTCGCAACCGCCTCGAAGTTCTCGACGGCTAGAATCCGGGTTTGAGCAGGAATTCGAGCAGTGCTTTCTGGGCATGCAGACGATTTTCCGCTTCCTGCCAAATGACGGATTGCGGGCTGTCCAGAACCTCGGCAGTGACTTCCTCTCCCCGGTGGGCCGGCAGGCAATGCATAAAGAGTGCATCTCCATCAGCCTGTGCCATGACCGACCGATTAACCTGGTAGGCAGCGAAAGTCGCGGCGCGTTGCTGTTGTTCCTCCTCCTGGCCCATGCTGGCCCAGACATCGGTAACGACCAGGTCAGCATCCCTGGCAGCCGCTTCGGCAGAATCATGAAGCGTTACCGACGCACCGCCACTTTGCACCAGTTCATCGACCGGCTCGTGCCCCGGTGGGCAGGCAATCCTGAGCGAGAAACCGAATCTAAGCGCCGCGTTGATATAGGAATGGCACATATTATTACCGTCCCCGATCCAGGCAACGCTGGCCCCGGCAATATCGTCGCGCTGCTCGAACCAGGTTTGCATGTCGGCTAACAGCTGGCAAGGGTGTAACAAGTCGCTGAGACCGTTGATAACGGGTACACGCGAGTTTTGTGCCAGTTTTTCGATGCGATCATGGCCAAAGGTACGAATCAGAATACCGTCGACCATGCTCGATATGACGCGGGCACTGTCTTCGATCGGTTCTCCGCGACCCAGGTGGCTGTCTCGCGGTGACATGAAGATCGCGTGACCGCCAAGCTGGTACATGCCGGCCTCAAACGAGACCCGGGTGCGAGTCGAGGATTTTTCGAAAATCATCGCCAGCAGTTTTCCGTTCAGCGGTGTATGCCGGGTACCCTGCTTCAGTTTCTGCTTGACCTCGATCGCGTGTGCGATTAACGCCCGCAGTTCGTCGCCACTGAAATCCAGCAAGCTTAAAAAATGGCGCGTCGACATGCCTCTACTCCGTGAATTGGTTGATGCAGGTGATCAGCTTGTCCGCGATCTCGCCGGTTTGCATTTCGCTGAGGATTAACGGCGGTAGCAGGCGGATAGTCCGCTCGGCAGTTACATTAATCAGCAATCCCTGTTGTAACGCCTGTGCCACCAGGGCCTGGCAAGGAATTCTCATTTCGACTGCCATCAGTAATCCGAGGTGGCGCACTTCCTGCACCTGCCGGTTTTCGAAAAGACCTTGCTGCAGGGCATTGAACAGCTGCGCTCCGCGTTGTGCCGCGTTATCGGCAATCTTGTTTTCGAGCATGCTCGTCAGCACGGTATAGGCTGCGCGACTGGCCAGCGGATTGCCGCCAAAAGTGGACCCGTGGTTGCCGGGCTGGAATACTTCGGCTGCTTTTCCCCGCGCGATGCATGCTCCAACCGGGACGCCGTTACCGAGTGCCTTGGCGAGCGTCATGACATCGGGAAGCACGGGTTCGTGCTGGTGGGCAAACATCTTGCCGCTGCGCGCCATGCCGGTTTGTACTTCGTCCAGCATCAGCAACCAGTTGTTTTGATCGCATATTTTACGCAGTGCAACCAGGTAACCAGAGTCAGGAATCACGATGCCGGCTTCACCCTGTACCGGTTCAACCAGTATTGCGACCACCTTCCGATTATTTTCCGCGATAGCTTCAAGTGCGGCAATGTCGTTGTAGGGAGCGCGCACAAAACCGGAAACCAACGGCTCGAAGCCCGCCTGCACCTTGCGACTGCCGGTGGCGCTGAGCGTAGCCATGGTGCGACCATGAAAGGCATTCTGCATCACTACTATGTGTGGATCCTTGATGGTTTGTTGATGTCCATACAGGCGCGCTAGCTTGATCGCCGCCTCGTTGGCTTCGGCGCCGGAGTTGGCAAAGAAAACCCGGTCCATTTCTGTAGCAGCACACAGCAGGTCGGCAAGTCTGGATTGCCAGGTGATCGAGTAGAGGTTTGATGTGTGCAGCAGGGTTGCCGCCTGTTCCTGGATCGCTGCGGTCAGGGGCGGGTAGTTGTGGCCCAGGTTGGTGACAGAGATGCCGCAAAGCGCATCCAGGTACTGTTTACCATCAGAGTCCCAGAGGTAGCAGCCGTCGCCGTGGGTAAAATTGACGGGCAGGGACCGATAGGCATTGATCAAATGGTCTGGCATTTGCTGGCTGCGTGAAAAAAACGCTCAAACATACAGTGATTTTCATCGAATACAAGCCTTTGAAGTAAAAAAAAGCCCCATATTGACGGGGCTTCGGTTTATGCAGGAATGCCGGCGCTTAAAACAGCATGCCATGCCCCTGGGCAGTCATGGCGAATAGCATCGGAATCGATAACAGTGTATTGGTACGCGAGGCCATCAAAGCCACGGTTTTAGCCTTGGCGATAACATCGGCTTCGTGGGTCTGCCCGTCGAGGCCAAGAATCTTTTTCTGATTCGGCCAGATCAGCACCCAGACATTGAACAGCATAATCGTGCCTAGCCAGGCACCCATGCCAATAGTCTGAAATCCTTCCGCAAACGTGAAGGCGGCGACAACACCCGAGCCTTCGCCGCCATGCATGGCTTCGAGCGCCATCGCGCCCGTGAGCCAGGTCCCGATGGCAGCCCAGCGAAACCAGAGCAGTGCGCTTGGCGCGACATATTTATTGATTGCAGCAGGCCCCGGGCCTCCGCTGTCGGCCTCGGACAGCGCCTTGGCAACACCGGGTACCTGGATAAAGTTGAAGTAATACAGTAAGCCTATCCAGGTGATACCAACCAGGACGTGCATCCAGACCCAGAATTGCCAGGGATTCACGGTACCCGTTGTGCCCAGGATGAACATGAGCACGAATGCCAAAACAAAACCGGAGATAATCGTACCCGGTATCGATTTTAATGGATTCATTGATGACTCCCGATTATAAACGATTAGAATACGGGGCCCGGTAACGATGTTCTGACCTTGCCCGCCACACGCGGCGCAGTATAAGGACTTTCAGTATGGGGTGCAATGCATGGTTGGACGCAACCCTTGTCGGGAAATGGTATTTATTGTGAGGTTTTATGTGCGGTTTATTTGGTGCCCTGAGTTTCGACGGTAGCTCGATAAATCCCGACTATGCGAGCAGTATGTCGGCCAGGGTTGCGCAACGTGGTCCGGATGATAAAGGCGAATTTTTCGATGGCCCGGTCATGCTGGGACATCGTCGGTTGGCAATAATCGACTTGTCAGAGGCGGGACATCAACCGATGCTGGATGCCAGCAGGCGCTACGCGATCGTCTTCAATGGGACCATCTATAACTACCCGGAGTTACGCGAAGATCTCATTGCACGAGGTTACCGCTTTAATTCCCACAGCGATACCGAAGTTATTGTCAATGCTTACGCCTGCTGGGGTGACGCCTGTGTCGAGCGATTACATGGCATGTTTGCATTTGCGATCTGGGATTCGAGACGGCAGAACCTTTTCCTGGCGCGAGATCGCATGGGAATCAAGCCGCTTTATTACGCGCTTGCACCGCAGGGTTTCTATTTTGCTTCGAATCCGCAGGCCTTGCTTGCAACCGGTTTATTTTCGACCGGGATCGATCCGGTCGGGCTGCATCACCAACTGAGTTTGCATGCCGTGATACCCGCGCCGCGAACGCTGCTCAAATCGATCAGGAAATGTCGGCCCGCCTTCTCTATGAATGTAACAGCGGAAGGTAAGGTGACCGACGAGCGTTACTGGAACCTGCTGGCCAGGCGGCCCGCAAAGCCGATGTCAGACGAGGAATGGACGCAGGCAATCCACGATTCGTTAATGCAGGCGGTCAAGAAACGACTGACCATCGCCGACGTGCCGGTCGGCGTGCTGCTTTCCGGCGGCCTCGATTCCAGCCTGCTGGTGGCCCTGCTCGCCGAGGCCGGACAGCGGGACATCCGCACCTTCAGCATCGGTTTCGAAGACCAGCCCGAAGAAAGAGGCAACGAGTTTGAATTTTCCGATCCGGTTGCCGAGCGCTACGCCACCGATCATGAAAAATTCCTGATTCCCAATGCCGACGTGCTAACCCGTCTGCCGGAAGCGGTTAACGCGATGGCGGAGCCCATGTTTGGTCAGGATGCGGTCGCCTTTTATCTGCTTTCCGAACAGGTTTCAAAATCGGTAAAAGTAGTACAAAGCGGCCAGGGTGCGGACGAGGTCTTTGCCGGTTACTTCTGGTACGCGCAAATGTGGGCCGCCGAAGGAAACGCGCTGAATCGATTTTCTAACCATTACATTGATCGTGACCATGACGAGTTCTGCGATACGGTAGCAGCAGCTTACCGGGGCGAGGACCATACCGCTGCACTCATCGAAGAGTTTCTGAATACCGATCAGGCAGACAATTTTCTGGATGCCGTGTTGCGCTTTGACGTGACCACGCTGGTCGTCGACGATCCGGTCAAGCGGGTTGATAACATGACCATGGCCTGGGGGCTAGAGGCACGTGTTCCGTTTCTCGACCATCATCTTGTCGAACTGGCGGCGTCCTGTCCCCCCGAGCTTAAGCTGAAGCATGACGGCAAGGGGGTGCTCAAGGAAATCGCGCGCGGCCGGATTCCGGATGCCGTGATCGATCGGCCGAAGGGTTACTTTCCGATGCCGGCATTAAAATATGTCAGGGGTGACTTTTACCAGTTCATGGCGGACACGCTGAATAGCCAGCGCAGCCGGGAGCGGGGATTGTTTAACCGGGAATACATTGATCGATTGCTGGCAGAGCCCGAGCAGCATTTCACGCGTTTGAACGGCAGTAAACTCTGGCACAGTGCCTTGCTTGAGTATTGGCTACAGCAACATGTCGATTCCGTCTGAATAAAGGCGAAACCTGATTTCCCTGCTTGAAAAAAACGGTTATGATAATACTTTAGTAATTTACTTGGTTATTTTTGAGGTATTCAATGGACGTCCTGGAACGTATTAAGCAGCAAGTCGAAACCCACCCGGTCATCATCTACATGAAGGGTACCCCGCAGCTGCCCCAGTGTGGCTTTTCAAGCAGGACCGCCGAAGCGCTTAAGTCCCTCGAGATCGAGTTCGCCTATGTCAACGTGTTATCCGATCCGGAAATTTTCCAGAATCTGCCAAGGTTTGCTGACTGGCCGACCTTCCCTCAGGTTTATGTAGACGGGGAATTGATTGGAGGTTGTGATATTACGCTCGAGATGCACGAAACGGGTGAGTTAGAAAAACTGACCAGGGCAGCACTCGAAAATAAGGCAAGCTAACCAGCCAAGTTCACAATAAATCCACGCCGCAGAGGGACTTTCTCAGCTCGCACGGTTGATGGGTTGGCAGGCCTGGTGTGCCAGTTTGATGATTTCCGATACCGAGGGCGCGGAGTCTATTCCGTGGCCGTGCCACACACCAATCGAAATATCCAGCTGCTTCCCCTGGTCGGTGGCTTGCATCGTGTGTCGCTTGATGCTTCGAATCAGGCGATCAAACAGGTCTGGATTAAAGATTTCAGGATCCTGAAACTGCACCGAAACCGCGAAGGTATTAATATTGAATCGCGATACCATATCCATCGGTCGCAGCGACAGTTGGATCGAATTGGCGATCGTCTTCAAGGTTCCAAGGCGCAGCTCATTGTTGGGCGAACTGACCTCGATCAAACCCAGGCCAAGCCCGCCGCCACGCGTATTGCAATGCTCGATTAAGGATTCGATATGCAATTCGAGCTGTGCCCGATTCGGCAGGCTAGTCTCTGGATCCAGCAGGCTGTATTGCTTGACGCGCAGGAACTGGCTGCTGAGGTTGCGCATGCGCTCGCGCACCTCATTTTGCTGGTAGGCATTTCTGCCGGCACCAAAAACGCGGGCCGCGAGTTCGAACTGGTTTGCCGACTTGGATATAAAATCATCAACCCCGCGGTCAAAGGCAACCACGATGCTCGAAGCGGTATCTTCCGCGGTCAGCAATACGATGCCTGTATAGCGATCATTATTTTCGTCCCAGCGACGAACCAGGTCGGTCATCTCGAGACCGTTCATGCCTGGCATCCAGAAATCAGCCAGCACCACGTGGGCACGCCTCTGGTTCAGTAGATACAGTGCTTCGTCTGCAGACGAAGCGGTGCGTATGTCGGTGAATCCGGATTTGCCGAGACCGGATTTAACCACTTCGCGGCTAAACTGCAGGTCATCAACGACAATGATGGAGAGGTCTTCTTTGCGCAAGGCTTGAGACGGATGATTTTATTAAGCCGGAGTATAGAGTATATCTTTCACTAAGGCGGGACAAATGCCGCGTCATTGACAATCTTGCAGAATAACATCGCCGTCATTTCGGCATCGTAGACTGCAGAATGCGCTTCACTTGAATCCCACTCGCCCCCGGCTGAATTGACGGCTCGCGCCAGTACGGTCTGACCATAGGCCAGGCCCGCAAGGGTGACGGTATCAAAGGTACTGAAGGGATGGAAGGGATTGCGCTTAATGCCGGCTCGAGCGGCTGCGGCATTGATAAACTTGAGATCGAAATGTGCGTTGTGCCCTACCAGTATGGCTTTCTTGCAGCAGTGATGCTTGATCGCTTCGCGCACCGGTTTGAAAATCTTGGGTAGCGCCTGTTTCTCTTCTACCGCGAGACGAAACGGGTGGTCGACGTCGATACCGTTTACCTCCATCGACTTGGGATCAAGATTGGCTCCTTCGAAAGGGGTTACGTGACAGGAGACGGTTTCACTGCAATAGAGTCTTCCCTGTTTATCAATATCGATAAGGACTGCGGCAATCTGCAGTAAGGCATCGGTTAGCTCGTTAAAGCCCCCGGTTTCGACATCGACGACGACCGGAAGATAACCTCGAAAACGCTGCGATAAGCGCGTCGTTTCAGTCATTATCAGCAATTTTCCAGTGCAGCGTCTGTCCCGCCTTGAACGGTACCAGGCTTGAGTCAGGGTAGGGCAGAGAGTCCGGTATTTTCCACGCGCTGCGGTTGAGGGTGATCGATCCCTGGTTCAGTGGAAGTCCGTAAAAGCCAGCCCCGTTGCGGCTCATGAAAGCTTCGAAATGGGTAAAGTCGTCGACCTGATCAAAGGCCTCGGCGTAGAACTCAAGCGCGCTAAACGCAGAGTAAATACCGGCACAACCACAATCGGATTCTTTCGAACTTTTACTGTGCGGGGCACTGTCGGTACCGGCAAAAAATCGGCTTTCACCGCCTGACGCGACCTCGAGTAGTGATTGCCGATGCTGTTCGCGCTTGGCGACCGGCAGGCAATAATGATGCGGTCTGATACCGCCTGCAAAAATCGCGTTACGGTTTATCAGTAAATGATGCGGGGTTATCGTGGCTGCCAGGTTGGCATCGCAGGCGCGCACAAAATCGATCGCCTCGCGCGTAGTGATATGTTCAAACACGATTTTCAGTTCGGGAAAGTCTTTACGAATTTTTGCGAGACTCTCGTCGATGAATACTTTTTCGCGATCAAAGACATCGACCGTCGGTGCAGTAGCCTCTCCATGTACCTGCAGTACCAGGCCGTGCATTTGCATTGCCTCGAACACACGATCAAGTTTCGCCAGGTCGGTAACTCCGGCCTCCGAGTTGGTGGTCGCACCTGCCGGGTAAAGCTTGGCGCCATAGATATATTCCGATTGACTTGCCTCCCTGATATCTTCAACCAGCGTATTGTCAGTCAGGTACAGCGTCATCAATGGTGTAAAGCCGCTTTGTGCCGGTAGTGCCGCCAGAATCCGTTCGCGGTAAGCCATTGCCTCGGTACAAGTCCGCACCGGCGGGCTCAGGTTCGGCATGATGATTGCGCGTCCGAACTGTCGTGCCGTATCGTTGACAACGGCTTCCATGTATGGCGTGTCGCGCAGGTGCAGATGCCAGTCATCGGGAGCGATGATGGTGAGTTTATTCATCGATTTCTGAGCCTAGATTTAGAATACGAATGTTGGAATTAGATATGATAATAACATCTGGACGCGGAATAATATGCTGTATAATCCCGCCAGAATAAAACAAAGGCAATACACGTGGCAGACCAGACCGATATTGATCCTGAGGAGACCCAGGAATGGATAGAATCGCTTGACTCGGTGCTCGAGCGCGAGGGTCCGGAGCGGGCCCATTTTCTGCTCGAGCGACTCATCGATAAAACTCGGCGTTCGGGTGCCTATCTCCCTTTCTCCGCCAATACGGCATACGTCAACACGATTCCGGTTGCGCAGCAGCGCCCGATTCCCGGCGACCAGGCGATCGAGCACAGCATACGCTCGGTCATCCGCTGGAATGCCGCGGCGATGGTCGTGCATGCCAATCGCAAGTCCAGCGAACTGGGTGGACATATTGCCAGTTTTGCATCGGCTGCGACGCTTTACGACGTTGGATTCATGCACTTTTTTCGTGCGCCCAACGAAGAGCACAAGGGCGACCTGGTTTTTTTCCAGGGGCACTCGGCACCGGGCGTCTACGCGCGCGCATTCCTCGAAGGACGTATCAGCGAAGATCAACTGAAAGCATTTCGACAGGAAGCGCTGGATCAAAATGGTCTCTCGTCTTACCCGCACCCGTGGTTGATGCCGGATTTCTGGCAATTTCCGACCGTATCGATGGGGCTCGGCCCGATCATGGCGATCTACCAGGCACGCTTCATGAAATACCTTGAAAATCGCGATATTCAACCGCAACACGATCGCAAGGTCTGGGCCTTTATGGGTGACGGTGAAATGGACGAGCCGGAGTCTCTGGGTGCGATTTCGCTGGCCAGCCGCGAGAACCTGGACAACCTGATTTTCGTTATCAACTGTAACCTGCAGCGACTCGACGGACCGGTGCGTGGTAACGGGAAAATTATCCAGGAACTGGAAGCTGTTTTCCGCGGAGCAGGATGGAACGTCTTGAAAGTGGTCTGGGGATCTTACTGGGACCATTTGCTTGCCAAAGACAAGGATGGTGTATTGCAGCGACTCATGGAGGAAACTATCGATGGTGAGTATCAGGCTTGTAAGGCGAAAGGTGGTGCTTATACGCGTGAACATTTTTTCGGTAAATACCCCGAAACACGTGACATGGTCGCCGAAATGTCCGACGAAGATATCTGGCGCCTTAACCGCGGCGGTCACGATCCGCACAAGGTTTACGCAGCCTATGCCGAGGCGGTTGAATCTACCGGCAGGCCGACGGTAATTCTGGCCAAGACGGTTAAGGGTTACGGCATGGGAGAATCGGGCGAGGGGCAGAATATCACCCATTCACAAAAGAAAATGGGTGAGGAATCGCTCAAGGCTTTTCGTGATCGTTTCAATATTCCGATCAGCGATGAGGATATTGCGGAAACGCCGTTTTACAAGTTTCCCGAGGACAGCGTGGAAATGGAGTACATGCGCAATAGTCGCGAGAAACTCGGTGGATATATGCCGGTGCGCAGCGATACCGCAGATCCGCTGGTTATCCCCGGGCTGGAGATTTTCGATGCGTTGTTAAAAGACAGTGGGGAACGCGAGTTCTCAACCACGATGGCCTTCGTGCGCATATTGTCGACTTTGGCGCGCGACAAGAAAATCGGCAACAATATCGTTCCGATTGTTCCGGACGAGGCCCGGACCTTCGGTATGGAAGGCATGTTTCGTCAACTCGGAATCTACTCGTTTAAAGGTCAGCTGTACGAACCTATGGACTCGGACCAGGTGATGTACTACCGCGAGGATATCAAGGGACAGATTCTCGAGGAGGGCATCAACGAGGCGGGTGCGATGTCTTCCTGGATTGCCGCAGGCTCGGCCTACAGTGCACATGGTGTCAGCATGATTCCGTTCTATATCTACTACTCGATGTTTGGCTTCCAACGTATCGGTGACCTGGCATGGGCAGCCGGCGATATGCAGGTACGTGGGTTCCTGATGGGTGGAACAGCGGGTCGCACCACACTCGCTGGCGAGGGCCTACAGCACCAGGACGGTCATAGCCTGGTTGTCGCCGGGACGATTCCAAACTGCGTATCCTACGATCCGACTTTCGCCTACGAGCTTGCGGTCATAATCCACGACGGGATGAAACGCATGTATCAGCTGAAGGAAAATGTCTTCTATTACATTTCGGTCATGAACGAGAATTATCTGCATCCGGCGATGCCCAAGGATTCGGAAGAGGGCATTATCAAGGGTCTCTATTGCCTTGAAGAGGGTGAACAGCGAGGTCTCAAGGTGCAATTAATGGGATCAGGCACGATCTTGCGCGAAGTCATCGCTGCTGCTGAACTCCTGAAAAAAGATTTCAAGATTAATGCCGACGTCTGGAGTGTCACCAGCGTTAACGAACTCGCTCGCGAGGCCAAGAGCTGCGCGCGCTGGAACAAACTGCATCCAACCAAAAAGGCGCGTCAAAGTTATCTTGAAACCCAGATGCGGGGGCGCAAGGGGCCGGTTATCATCTCGACCGATTATATTCGTGCCTATGCCGAACAGATACGTGAATTTGTCTGGTCACGATTCGTCAGTCTCGGTACCGATGGCTTCGGTCGCAGTGATACCCGTGAGAACCTGCGCATCTTCTTTGAAGTTAATCGCTACTACATCGTGGTCGCTGCATTGAAGGCCTTGAGCGACGACGGCGACATTGAAAGCAAGGTCGTGCAGCAGGCGATCAAGAAGTACGGCATAGACCCTGAAAAACCTAATCCGGTGACGGTTTAGGCCGGCCAGCAGGAGCATTCAAGTGGCAGAGAATAAAACGATAACGCTTCCCGACGTCGGTGACTTTCAGGATATCGAGATTATAGAAATACTCGTTGCCGCTGGAGACGAAGTCGAAGCCGAACAGTCAATCATCGTACTGGAATCAGACAAGGCGACAATGGAGATACCGACTCCTTACGATGGCACCATCGAATCGATACTGGTTAGCGTCGGAGACCGACTTAACGAGGGCGATAAAATTGCAACACTGAGCGCGAGTGATGGTGCCACAGAAGCGCAAGCAGCTGAGAGTGCACCAGCGTCGGTCAAGGATTCAGCACCGGCTACAGCAGCTGTGCCGGATTCCGCGCCCGTGCCGGAGGTTCGTGACGCCGCGCCGTCGACGCCCGACCCCAGTTTCGCAAAAGCCGAAGCCAGCCCCGGAAAAACGATGCGACCACACCCGGGAACGGGAGTCGACCAGGCAGATAGCTCGCGCAACACGATGATACATGCCAGTCCGTCAATTCGCAGGTACGCGCGTGAACTGGGAGTTAACCTGGAACAGGTCATTGCCAGCGGTGCCAAGGGCCGTATCGTCAAGGCCGACGTCAAGGCTTTCGTTAAATCAGCCATGACCGGTAGTGCTGCTCCGGGCGCAACCGGCATCAGTGTCGGCAGCATCCCCGAAGTCGATCATTCCAAGTTTGGTGAAATCGAGACGGTTGCGCTGAGCCGGATCCAGAAGATCTCGGGCGCACATCTGCATCGCAGCTGGGTTAACGTCCCCCACGTTACCCAGTTCGATGACGCTGATATCACCGAGCTCGAAGCCTTCCGCAAGTCACTCGCGAAAGAGGCGGAAAAGAAATCCGTGCGCCTGACGCCACTGGTCTTTTTAATGAAAGCAGTGGTCAGCGCACTACAGGAGTTTCCGACCTTTAATGCGTCGCTCGATGCACGTGGTGAAAACCTGATACTGAAAAAATATTTTCATATCGGTATTGCTGTAGATACACCCAGTGGCCTCGTGGTTCCGGTGGTCCGCGATGTCGACCAGAAAGGCCTGTTTGAACTGGCCGCTGAGCTCGGAGAAGTGTCGCTACGCGCGCGCGACGGTAAATTGTCGCCGACGGATATGCAGGGGGGCTGTTTCACGATCTCGAGCCTGGGCGGAATCGGTGGAACTTATTTTACGCCCATCGTCAATGCGCCCGAAGTCGCCATACTCGGCGTTTCGCGATCAAAAATGCAACCGGTTTACCTTGACGGCGAGTTTGAGCCGCGTCTAATCTTGCCGCTTGGCCTGTCTTATGATCATCGGGTTATCGATGGCGCCCAGGCAGCGCGTTTTACCACTTTCCTGAGCCAGGTGATCTCGGACATCAGAAGGATACTTTTATAATCATGAGCGAAAAAGAGCTATTACTGCCGGATATCGGTGATTTTGAAAACGTCGAAGTTATCGAGATGCACGTTGCGGTGGGGGACACGGTCAAGATTGAAGATCCCCTGCTAACCCTCGAATCGGACAAGGCGACGATGGATATCCCGTCTCCTTTTGCCGGGACCATAAAACAGTTGAACGTCGCGGTCGGGGATAAAATTTCCGAGGGCGGTAAACTCGGCCTGATTGAAACCTCTGCCGCGGCTTCCGGGTCGAAGCTTGATGCAAAGTCGGCGAAATCAGAAGCGGCCAAGCAACCGCCCGCGAAGGCCGAAAAGGCGGCACCTGCCGCGCCAGGTAATGCCGATATCGATGCGGAATTGGTTGTTCTGGGCGCCGGCCCGGGCGGCTATACCGCGGCTTTTCGCGCTGCCGACCTGGGCAAAAAAGTCGTTTTAATCGAGCGTTACGAATCGCTCGGTGGCGTGTGTTTGAATGTTGGCTGTATTCCGTCGAAGGCACTCTTACATACGGCACAAATCATTAACGAAGCCGACCACATGAAGGCTAACGGGGTCACTTTCGGTAAGCCCAAGATCGATCTGCCCGGAATTAACCAATTTAAAAGCAAGGTAGTCGGGAAGCTCACGGGTGGCCTGTCGGGTCTTGCCAGGCAACGCAAGGTAACGGTAGTGCATGGCGTCGCGGAATTTATTGACAAGAACAATATTCAGGTTGATAAAAATGGCGCAGTAACCCGTATCAAATTCGAACACTGCATTATTGCTGCGGGATCGCAGCCGACCGAGATACCGCCGTTCCCAAATGACGATCCGCGCCTGATGGATTCTACCGACGCCCTTGAATTAAACGATGTTCCAAAAAAACTGTTGATTGTCGGTGGTGGCATAATCGGACTGGAAATGGCGACTGTCTACCATGCCTTGGGTTCAGAAATTACGGTCGTAGAATTCATGGATACTCTGATTCCTGGATGTGACAAGGACCTGCTGCGAGGTTTAACCAAGATTATATCGAAACGTTACAAGGCAATTCTTCTCAACACCAAGGTTTCCGCGATCAAGGCGCAGAAGAACGGCCTCAAAGTAAGTTTCGAAGGTGACAAGGCGCCTGCACCGGCTCTATTCAACAAGGTGCTGGTAGCGGTAGGTCGTCGTCCCAACGGCAATAAAATCGGGGCCGACAAGGCGGGTGTTAATGTCGACGAAGCGGGTTTTATTGCAGTGGACAAGCAGATGCGAACCAACGTCCCCAATATATTTGCGATTGGCGATATCGTCGGCAATCCCATGTTGGCGCACAAGGCGACGCATGAAGGCAAGGTTGCAGCGGAAGTAATCGCCGGTATGAAGTCCTATTTCGAGCCGTTGACGATTCCTTCCGTGGCCTACACCGATCCCGAGGTTGCCTGGATGGGATTGAGTGAAGCTGACGCCAAGGCGCAGGGTATCGAGTATGAAAAAGGGGCTTTTCCGTGGGCCGCAAGCGGTCGTTCGCTGGGTATCGACCGGGACGAAGGCATGACAAAAGTAATATTTGACAAGGAAAGTAAACGCATTCTCGGGGCTGGTATCGTGGGTCCAAACGCGGGTGAGTTGATTGCCGAGACTGTGCTGGCCCTGGAGATGGGTGCCGATGCCGAGGATATCGGCCTGACGATCCATCCGCACCCGACGCTATCTGAAACTTTCAATTTTGCGGCAGAAATGGCCGAAGGCACCATTACCGACCTCTATATACCGCGCAAGAAATAGTCCCGATTCACTGACCGTAATTCTTCACGGAGCGGCAGCAAAATGGCGGAACTTCACTTCACCTCGAACGGCAGCGGTCAACCATTAGTTGTTCTGCATGGCTTGTTTGGCTCTGGCAAGAACTGGCAAACGCACGCGCGCCAGTTCGCCAGTCGCTACCGGGTTGTAACCATTGATCTGCGCAACCATGGCGACTCCTTCCATGCCGATGAAATGAACTACCCGGTGATGGCCAACGATGTTGAGGCGTTGTTGCGTCAGCTAGATATCGACAAATGTTACATTCTGGGCCATAGCATGGGCGGTAAGGTTGCGATGGCCCTGGCCTTGCAGAACACGGATCTTTTTGCGGCCATGATTGTCGCCGACATAGCCCCGGTCGCTTATTTCCACCACTACGACGACCTGATTGATCCGATTCTGGCACTGCGTCTGGATCGACTGGAATCGCGCGCCGAGGCCGATCAGTTGCTTCGTCAAAATATTCCCGAAGACCAGCTGCGTGCATTTTTATTGCAGAATTTGATCCGTGAATCCAGTGGTTGGCGCTGGCGAGTCAACTGGCAGGTTATCCAGCGAGACATTGAATGGCTGACCGGGTTCATCGATTTACCGGCAGATGAAGTCATCGAGGTACCGACCTTATTTCTGCGTGGCGAAAAGTCGGACTATATTGGTGACGCCGAAATCGAGGTCATCAATCGGATATTCAGCAAGCCGTCGATTACTACCATCGAGGATGCGGGTCACTGGCTGCACGCCGAAAATCCGGATGCTTTTAGCAGTGCGGTGCTCGATTTTCTGCAACTCAACTAGTATTCAAGAATAAGCGCGCCGCGCCGATACATCGACTAGTTTCGAAACTGACTGGTTGCCGATGGCCCTTAGATTAATTGCGCTTTTCATTCTCCTGCCGGGCCTTTGTGCACCGGCACAGGCGCTCGAGCGTCGCTACCAGGCCTCGATGGATGTTTCCCAATGGACCCTGAGTCAGAATAGCGCGATCGGTTGCCGGATTGAGCACCAGATTCCGCGTTTTGGACGTGCTGTTTTTACCCAGGAAGCGGGTCGAGGATTGAAACTCGAGCTCGATACCTCGCATCGGTTCGCGAAAGGCATTAATGTCGAGCTGCGTTCGGAGGCTAACGCCTGGAATGCCAGTGGTACCCGTGCTGTTCTGGCTCGCTTCGAGACCAGTGGTCGAAAAGGGCTGTTCAAAATTCCCTCTACCATCGCCGAGCAAGCCTACTTCGAATTGCGCAAAGGGTACCAGCCCGGATTTCTTTTCTACGATGACCAGCCGATGATTGCGTCGCTGTCGAGCGTCAGATTCGGTGAAGTCGAGACCGAGTTTAACCAGTGTGTCGCGCGGCTATACCGGCATAACTTCAACGACGTGCGCGTCAGCAGCATTCATTTCGAGCCCGATAACGAGTTTGCCAGTATCCGCGAAGAAGAATCCGCTTTTGTCAATATGCTGGACTACCTGAAGGTTGATAGCGCGATTTCTGAAATCGTCGTGACCGGTCATACCGACAATACGGGGTTGGCCTGTTATAACGATGGGCTGTCCGAACGTCGCGCCTGGTATGTGTACGATTTACTGATTGCTCGCGGTATAGATTCGAAGCTTCTGCGTGTGGACTACGTCGGTGAACAAAACCCTGCGCGTAATGGCAGTAACAAGAAATCGCTGGCTGCAAACCGGCGTGTTACTGTCGAGCTGCGTCGCTAGCAGACTCCGCTACTCGGTTTTTTCTCCACGATTCAAGCGCGAGTATTTCGAGTTCCAGTAGACTTCGCCGCTACCATCGCTATGCGCCTGAGCCCTGCTGATAATAAAAAGCAGGTCCGATAAACGATTGATATAGCGACAGGTGATCGGGTTAATTTCTTTCTGGTCATTTAAACCCACCAGCGCCCGTTCGACGCGTCGGCACACGGTTCTCGCTAGATGCAGGCAGGCGATCGCCTGTGAACCACCCGGTAAAATAAACTCTTTTAGCTCGCTCAGCTCGGCATTGAATTCATCGGCACTGGTTTCGAGACCCGCGACATAGTCATCTGTTATTAGCTGTTTGCCGGGCTGGCACAGTTCGGCCCCGATATCGAACAGGTCATGCTGCACGGCGAACAGCACCTGCTGTGCTGGCCCATCATCGAGCAGGCTCAGTGCAAGACCAATACAGGCATTGAGTTCATCGACCTCGCCCATGCAATGCACGCGGGGATCGTTTTTCGCGAGCCTACTGCCATCCGCCAGCCCGGTCGTCCCCTGATCCCCGGTGCGGGTATATACTTTTGTCAGTCTATTACCCATTATTCAAAGCGATAGCCTGCGGTTAACGTGAAATTACGCTCTGGACTGGGCTGATAAACAGGCCCAAGACCGTTGTTGGTAACAAAGTCTGCATACTCCTCATCCGCCAGGTTGTTGATCCTGAAGTTTACATCCCATGCCTTGTATTGGTAAGCAATACCCGCATTGTATACTGTGTTCGAACCGATTTTGCCAAACTCGTTGGCATTATCGCCCTGTGCGTACCTCGGGGAGCTGTATTGGTATTCAAGGTAAGTCGTGAAGTAATCGTTTATACGATAATCACCGCGTAGTTTGGCAATCGCATCCGAAACACCCGAGATGTCCTTGCCGTCAAAAGTGCCGGAACCGAATTCGGCATCTACTATCCCGATCTCTGTCCTGAGATCTAACGATGCGCTGAGCTGACTGAATAACGACAGGGTCAGGCCATTACGCCGGGTGTCTTCGAGATTGACGTTTTCTCCAAACATACCTGCATTAGGATCAAATTCGATTTCGTCTTCCAGGTCGAGCCGATAAATCGAAGCGATCAACTGGTGAACGCCACGGGTAATTTCTACGCCGATTTCGTAGGATTCGCCGGTCTGGGTGTCGAGGATTTCATCAGGTGTTGCCAGGGCTAGCTCGTTAACCTTGGCAAAGCGAAAATTTTGATCCAGGCGAGCCGTAATCCGGGTTCGCGGGTCGACGAATAAGGCGAGCCCCAGTTCGGCTACGGTGATGTCGTCATCATACTCACCTCCATCTGGAAAAGCGGTACCATCGATAAAGTCGTTTTCTACATCGGTGTGTCGCATTCCAAAAGTCAGCTGTGTCATTTCGGTAAGCTGGGGATTGATCTGAAAATACAGACTCTTGCTTTCCTGTTCATTACTGGAGGCTGTTTCTCCCGGGAAGCCAAAAAATACAAAAGGTATTTCAAGCTCATAATCTACCTCTTCAAGGTCGATGCCGATCACGTAGGGAATTTCGATTCCGTTGAAAAAAATGCCGGAAAGCTTTGGATTGATACTGTTGTTTTCCCGGTCATCGAAGCCAGCCATCTGGCTCGGATTGTCACGGAAACTCTGAAAAATATCGGCATCGGTGTTGCGCTGCGTTGCATCGATGCTAAAGCGATGTGCACCCAGGTCGCGTGCGTATCCGAGTCTGAAAACACTGATGTCTTCGTTGCGAAAATCGTTGCTAAATGCAGAATTTATCTGCGTCGGATCGTCTTCAAACTCGTCTTCAAATAATGCCCCGGGTAACTCCAGATCATTGTCGATTTGCTGTAACTCGATAAAAAAACTGTTCTCTTCCTTGCCGTATTCCAAAACGCCGCTGAAACTGGTGTTATCTTCCTTGTTGTGGTCGCGGTAATTATCGGCTTCGAAGGTGCCGGCGGACAGGCGATAACCCAGCGTAGGCGAGAGGCGTCGTGAAGAGCTGAAATCGATGCCACGGTAGTCGAAGCTACCAACGCGAGTACTGACCTGGTGAAAATTGTCATCCGGCTTTTTGGTAATGATGTTGATGACTCCGCCGACTGCCTGATCGCCATACAGGCTACCGGCACTGCCGACCATCACTTCAATACGTTCGATATCCCTTGGAAGAATATGGTGCAAATCTGGTGAAGCAGTATCGCTATAATTGAGACGACGCCCGTTTACGAGAATCAGGGTATTTGCATTCGCGGTTGACGAAAATCCGCGCACGCTGACGTTAATCTGGCTGCCACTACCGAACAGATCGTCTACCTGTACTCCCGGAATACCGCGTAATACCTCGCTGGTAGTCGACACCCCACTAGACTTGATCTGTTCGGAGGTAAGCACGTAAACCGTGGCGCTGGAATTGTTTTGTACCTGCTCGGTTCGGGTTGGAGTGATGACGATGGGCCCGAGATCGGCGGGACTGCCGAGCGGCAGTGCAAGCAGGCAAGCACCGGCTATAATAATACGATTGGATTTCATGTGGTTCTCGCTGAAATAGGGAGACACACACAGTTGGCGAGAAGTTGGTCCAACGCGACAGGCTGTGAGAATTACCACCCGTAATTCTGGTCTTGTTTATTTCACTTTCAGGCCGGTCTCCGGACTTGGAAGCGGAAAAACTTCCTTTACCGTTGCGGGGGCAGTACTCGATTTTCGCGAGTTTCCCGATTCTCGTGTTTCCACGCACCTGAAAACGTGGCGCAATGATTATGAAAGTAACCAGGTTTGTCCAGTCGGTTTTGATAATTTGTCGCAACCAGGCAAGGTTTGCGTCGGTTCCGGTTCTATCGCATGATCTAATTTCTACATCACAATCGTTGGTAAGTCGGTACAGAAAGTGAATTCTCAATTCCCGCCAATCGGTAATTACCGCCTGCTGAAGAAAATCGCCACGGGTTCGACTGCGTTAGTGTACGAAGCTATCGATCTTAGCAGTCAAAATCGTGTTGCCCTGAAGGTCATGCGAATTCGCAAGGACGAGAAAATTGAGCGGGATCGCATCGATCACTGGCTGCACGAGGCAGTTATCGTATCGCAACTCGATCACGAGAATATCGTCAAGATCTACGATGCCGAAAAAATGGGCGATGGTGCCTTTATCGCGATGGATTACATTTCGGGTTACTCGATGTCCCTGCGCTTGCGCAAACGTGAATACCTGACGGTAGGGGAGTGCATTCGCATCTCGAAGGCGATGTTGAGGGCGTTATCGGTGGCACATGAGCATGGGGTGATACATGGCGACATCAAGCCGGCCAATATCATGTATGACACCGAGCATGATACCTATATCCTGACGGATTTTGGCGCCGCATATAGCGAGCATCGGGCGCACCTGACCGGAAATTTGATAATCGGAACCCCGGCCTATATGTCACCCGAGCAGCTGAAGGGTAAGAAACTGGACGGGCGCTCGGATCTTTATTCGTTGGCGGTGACGCTTTATCATTTGCTCACGGGTTACCAGCCATTTTCCGGTAGCTCGTTACCCGAACTAAAGCGCGACATCCTTGCGGGAGAACCCGATCTCAATCACTTGACCCTGCCGGTCGGGATCATCGAGGTCCTGATCAAGGCCTTGCAGAAAAAGCCGTATATGCGTTTCGCCGATGCCCAGCAAATGCTAGTCTCGGTCGAATTCTGTGAACAGCAGTTGCTTGAACGAATGCAGCAGCACGGTTGAAGGCCGCTACTCGGTAATGACCGGTGTCGCATCGACGCGTTTCTTACGTTCGCGCCAGGCGATCAGCAAGCCTCCTGCGACAATCAGGAATACGCCGGGAATGAGCTTTTCGAAGGGCGCCTCGTCGAAGAATATCCATCCCAGCACAAACGCGAACGGGATGCCGAAGTACTCGTAGGGCGACAGGTTAGCAGGCCGGGTGAGGCGGTAGGCATTGATTAAAGACAATACCGCAAATCCGCCCACGAATCCCATTGTCAGCAGCAATAACCAGTCCTCGGTGGTCTCTACACCGAGATAACCGGTGGTTGCGAACAGGATTGCCAGTGCCCCGAGCAGTGCACCCGCGGACGCGTACATGTTGATCAATGCGGTCGGGACATGGTCATCAAAAAGCTTAACGCAGACGGTGGACAACGAGTATCCCAGCGAAGCGACTATTGGTAACAGGCTGTACGGGGTAAATACCTCGGTGCCCGGCGCCATGATCATCAACACACCGACAAAGCCGACAGCAACTGCCATCCAGCGCCACAAGCCCACGTCGTGCCTCAGAATCGGGATCGATAACATGGTTATCAGAACCGGGCTGATGTAGGTCAGGGTCGTAGCCGTGGCCAGCTCCATCTTGGTGATCGACAGGTAAAAACAGAATTGAGCAACTGCAATGCAGAGCCCACGGACCAGGCCAAGCCGCCACTGACGGATTTTCAACAGCCTGCCCCTGGAGTGCCACTCGCGCGACAGGAACAGGACCAGCATGCTCGGGATCAGTCCGAAAATGTTGCGAAAGGTTGCCAGCTGCTGCACCGGGTAGCGTTCCCCCAAAAACTTGATAATGACGCCCTGCAGGTCGAATAACAGGATTGCGAGCAGGATGTAAGCGACAGCTCGCGCAAAGTGATTTGAGCTCGGGAGCATCAGCAGTTCTCAATTTACCGCAAAGGAAGGTTTTGAAGTGCCGTAATTTAACAAAATTTAATCCAGCCGTAGACTCATATCTGCATTAAGCATACAATTTGCGTTCAAGAAGATGCTGCACCCGCGGTATTAATGCATGGTGAATTCTTAGATGGGACGAACCTCTGGTTCATCCCATTTTTGCGCGCGCGCATTTTTTTGAGACTGGAGATTTTGTGCACAAACCCGCAATACTAGCCTTAGAGGATGGAACCATCTTTAAGGGCAGGTCGATCGGCGCTGATGGAACATCAGCCGGTGAAGTGGTATTCAACACCGCGATGACTGGATATCAGGAAATTTTGACCGATCCCTCCTATTGCCAGCAACTCATAACCCTGACTTATCCCCATATCGGTAATACCGGTGTCAATGACGAAGATGAAGAAGCGTCCCGGATTCATGCGAGCGGCCTGATCATTCGCGACCTGCCGTTGCTGGCAAGTAACTGGCGCAGCCAGCACAGCCTGCAGGATTACCTCGAATCCCGCGAAGTCATCGCTATATCCGATATTGATACCCGCAAATTGACGCGACTGCTGCGCGACAAGGGTGCCCAGTCGGGTGCGATTATGGCCGGCGACCGGGTAACCGAGGCCGCGGCGGTCGAAGCGGCCCGGGCCTTCGGCGGTCTCGCGGGTTGTGATCTGGCCAAGGTGGTCACGACTGCGGAAACTTACACCTGGACCCAATCGACCTGGTCCATCGGTGCCGGGTATGGCGAGAATCCCGATACGCCTTACCACGTGGTTGCCTACGATTACGGGATCAAGAAAAATATCCTGTGCATGCTCGCGAGTCGGGGTGCACGCGTTACCGTCGTCGCGGCCAAAACCCCGGCCGACGAGGTACTGGCAATGCAGCCTGACGGGGTATTCCTGTCGAACGGGCCGGGAGATCCGGAACCCTGTGACTATGCCATCGAGGCCATCGACCGGATTTTACAGGCCGACCTGCCGGTGTTTGGTATCTGCCTGGGTCATCAATTGCTCGCGCTGGCGAGCGGTGCCAGAACAGTCAAGATGAAGTTCGGGCATCACGGGGCGAACCACCCGGTGCAGGACCTGGCGACCGGCGTGGTGATGATCACCAGTCAAAACCATGGTTTCGCGGTTGATGAAACCAGTCTGCCTAAGTGCCTAAAGGCGACGCATCGATCCCTGTTTGATGGCAGCCTGCAGGCGGTAGAGCGAACCGACAAACCGGCATTCAGCTTCCAGGGGCATCCCGAGGCAAGTCCCGGGCCGCACGATGTAGCACCGATGTTCGATCGCTTCTTAGATTTGATTGTCGCGCATAAAACCGGCGCAGGGGTGAGCTGATGCCACGGCGTCAAGACATCGAGTCGGTCATGATCATCGGCGCCGGACCGATCGTCATCGGCCAGGCCTGCGAGTTTGACTACTCGGGGGCGCAGGCCTGCAAGGCGCTCAAGGAAGAGGGTTTTCGCGTCATCCTGATCAATTCGAATCCTGCGACGATCATGACCGATCCGAACTCTGCCGACGCTGTCTATATCGAGCCGATTAACTGGCATGCGGTTGAGAAAATTATTGCCAGGGAGCGTCCCGATGCCCTGTTGCCGACCATGGGTGGTCAGACCGCGCTCAATTGCGCACTCGACCTGGTGCGCGAGGGGGTATTGCAAAAGTACGGTGTGCAAATGATTGGCGCCACGCGCGAAGCGATCGATATGGCAGAAGACCGCGAGCAGTTTCGCAAGGCCATGACCGAAATCGGGCTCAAGACCCCCAAGGCGTTTATTGCACACAGCCTCGAAGAGGCCTGGCAGGGTCAGTCCCAGATCGGGTTCCCGGTCATTATCAGACCGTCTTTCACGATGGGCGGCAGCGGTGGCGGAATCGCGTATAACCGCGAGGAATTTGAAGACATAATACGGCGCGGACTGGATCTTTCACCGACCAGCGAGGTGTTGATAGAGGCATCGGTGCTTGGCTGGAAGGAATTCGAGATGGAGGTAGTGCGCGATAAAAATGACAATTGCATCATTATCTGCTCGATCGAGAATCTCGACCCGATGGGCGTGCACACCGGTGATTCGATAACCGTGGCACCGGCGCAAACCCTGACCGACAAGGAATACCAGATCATGCGCAACGCGTCACTCGCGGTATTGCGCAAGATCGGGGTTGAAACCGGCGGCTCCAACGTGCAGTTCGCGATCAATCCCGAAAACGGCGAAATGATTATCATCGAGATGAATCCCCGGGTGTCGCGTTCGTCGGCTCTGGCTTCCAAGGCCACTGGGTTCCCGATTGCCAAGATTGCGGCCAAGCTCGCGGTTGGCTATACGCTGGACGAGCTTCAGAATGATATAACCGGCGGTGCAACCCCGGCCTCGTTTGAGCCCAGTATCGACTACGTGGTCACCAAGATTCCGCGGTTTACCTTTGAAAAATTCCCGCAGGCCGATAACCGGCTGTCGACCCAGATGAAATCGGTTGGCGAGGTCATGGCGATTGGTCGTAATTTCCAGGAGTCCTTTCAGAAAGCGTTGCGGGGACTGGAAACGGGCGTGCATGGTCTCGACGAGATCGTCGATCAGCAACAGGACCCGGATGAACTCGAGGATTTGTATCGCACCGAACTGCGCCTGCCGGGCGCGCGTCGAATCTGGTATGTCGCGGATGCTTTTCGTTCCGGATACAGTCTCGAGCAGGTATTCGAGCATACCGCGATTGATCCCTGGTTCCTGGTGCAAATTGAAGAACTGGTGCAAATCGAAAAAGATCTCGACGGACGTAGCACGGAAGATTTGAGTGCTTACGAAATCCGCAGGCTTAAACGCAAGGGTTTCTCGGACCGGCGCCTGGCGACTTTATTGAAGACCGATGAGACGAGTTTTGCAGCGCAGCGCAGGGCACTGGATATCAGGCCAGTTTACAAGCGAGTCGACACCTGTGCCGCCGAGTTTGCATCAAGCACGGCCTACCTCTATTCGAGTTACGATGAAGAGTGCGAGGCAGAACCGAGCGATCGTGAAAAGATCGTCGTGCTTGGGGGCGGGCCGAATCGAATCGGGCAGGGCATCGAGTTCGATTACTGTTGCGTGCACGCGGCGCTGGCAATGCGCGAGGATGGCTACGAAACCATCATGATCAACTGTAATCCGGAAACCGTATCAACCGACTACGACACCTCGGATCGGCTTTACTTTGAGCCCTTGACCTACGAGGATGTGCTCGAAATTATTGATCTGGAAAAACCGACGGGCGTTATCGTCCAGTTCGGTGGGCAGACGCCGCTGAACCTGGCGCGCTCGCTGGAGGCGGCCGGGGTGCCGATTATCGGTACCACCCCCGATTCAATTGACCTTGCCGAGGATCGTGAGCGTTTCCAGAAAATGATCCAGGACCTCGGGTTGTTGCAGCCTCCTAACCGCATCGCTTTCGATGTCGAGTCGGCCGCACAGCTGGCTGATAAGGTCGGCTTTCCGCTGGTGGTACGTCCTTCCTACGTTCTCGGTGGCAGGGCGATGGAGATTGTCTACGACCAGGACGATCTGGCGCGATACATGCAGGAGGCTGTTAAAGTCAACCGCGATTCACCGGTGCTGCTGGATCGCTTTCTCGATGAGGCGGTTGAAGTCGATGTCGATGCGATTTGCGATGGTGAAAACATACTGATCGGCGGACTGATGGAGCACATCGAACAGGCCGGCGTGCACTCGGGTGATTCAGCCTGCTCGCTGCCACCCTATACGCTTTCCGATGAAATCCAGCAGCGTCTGTGCGAACAGGTCGGCGCCATGGCGCGAGCACTCAACGTGGTCGGACTGATGAATACGCAGTTTGCGATCAAGGATGACGAGGTTTATATCCTCGAGGTTAATCCCCGTGCTTCGCGCACGGTGCCGTTCGTATCGAAAGCGACCGGCATCCCGCTTGCCAAGGTAGCGGCGCGTTGCATGGTCGGACAGAGCCTGGAGCAACAGGGTAAAACCGTGCAGGTGGTACCGGATTTTGTATCGGTCAAGGAGTCGGTATTTCCGTTCACCAAGTTTCAGGGGGTTGATCCCATCCTCGGCCCGGAAATGAAATCAACGGGTGAGGTCATGGGTATCGGGCGCAGTTTCGCCGAAGCCTTTGCCAAGGCAATGATCGCATCGGGCGGCAAAGTACCTAGCCCGGGTACCGCGTTCCTGAGCGTGCGCGAAACCGATAAGAAAGCGATCGTGGAACTAGCGCAAGAGCTGCATAACCAGGGATTTAACCTGGTTGCAACCGGTGGCACCGCGAAGGTTATTCGCGCGGGTGGGATCGCGTGTCAACACGTCAACAAGGTCAAGGAAGGACGTCCGCATATCGTCGACATGATCAAGAATGACGAAATCGTGTTGATCGTCAACACCACCGAGGGTCGCGCGGCGATTGCGGATTCCTATACGATTCGTCGGGAAGCACTCATGCATTCGGTGTGTTATACGACTACCATGGCAGGGGGCAGGGCTACTAGCATTGCGATGTCGCATCGAGAAATACAAGAAGTATACTGCTTACAATCTTTACACCAGGTGTAAATTAATGAATCAAATTCCGCTAACCGCTGCCGGTGCAGAGAGGCTTAAACTGGAGCTCAGGGAACTGAAGTCCGTCAAGCGACCGGCCGTGATCGAGGCGATTGCGACCGCCAGGGAGCATGGTGACCTCAAGGAAAATGCCGAGTATCACGCCGCGCGTGAGGAGCAGAGTTTTACCGAGGGGCGTATCGCCGAGCTGGAAGCAGCACTGTCAAACGCGCAGATCATCGATATCACAACACTGAAACAGACGGGTCGCGTGGTGTTCGGATGTAGCGTAACCCTGGTCGATGCGGAAACAGAGTCCGAAGTTGCTTACCAGATCGTGGGTGATATCGAGGCCGATATAAATGAAAACCGAATCGCCATCAGCTCGCCGATAGCGCGCGCATTGATTGGCAAGGAAGAGGGCGATGACGTGGTTGTCGAGGCGCCTGCCGGCACCCGGGAATATGTCATTACCGGTGTGGAGTACAAGTAGTATCAGCTGCCAAGCAGTGGAGCAAAGCGATCGGTTTCTTTATTGCGTCGATAAATGACGATGACATTGCCGATGTGTTCAACCAGCTGTGCCTGGTGTCGTTCGCAAAGCGACTGGCTGAGTCCACGTTTCCCCGCCTTGTCGAACGCCGGGATGCGCAATTTTATCAGTTCGTGGTGAGTCAGGGCGACTTCCAGTTCCTGGTGCAGATTCTCGCTCAGGCCTTTTTGCCCAATGATTACGACCGGTTTTAACTTTAGCCGATGGCCCTCCGTGCGCAGGCGCTTGATTTGTCCCCTGGTTAATTCCATGATGCCACTGACTCCGAGCCCGAAGGCGCGCATGGTATCACAGCAACAGGCAGGTTATGTCCCGATCGAAATCGAGTAAACGCTGGTTACAGGAACATCATCGCGATGCCTACGTGCTGAAAGCACGCGAGCAGGGATATCGTTCGCGTGCAGTATTCAAGCTTGAACAGATTCAGCAAAAAGATCATGTCCTGAAACGCGGGCAGTTTGTGCTCGATCTTGGTGCGGCGCCGGGTGGCTGGAGTGAGTACGCGAGCCGTATCGTAAGTGACGAGGGCAGGATCATAGCGCTCGATTTATTGCCGATAGAGCCCATTGCCGGGGTTGAAGTAATACAGGGAGATTTCACATTACAGGAGACGCTGGATCGATTGCTGGCGTTAACTGGTGGGCGTCAATTTGATCTTGTATTATCGGATATGGCCCCCAACTTAAGCGGTATGGAGTCTGTAGACCAGCCGAAATCGATCCACCTGGCTGAACTGGCATTTGACCTGGCACGTGAATGGTTAAGCCCTGACGGTATTTTCGTCAGTAAACTGTTCCAGGGCGCTGGATTTGATGATCTAGTAGCGCGGTTACGCGCGACGTTTGAATCAGTCAAGCTGCGTAAGCCCGATTCGTCGCGGTCGCGATCGAATGAAATTTATGCCGTTTGTCATGGTCTTAGGTAGGTCGGCGCAGGGAAAATGCGCTAGAATCTGTTAGTAATAGCAGTAATAATGAACCGGATAAGGCATTAGTAAGAAGCCAATACAGGTGTAATAGTGAATGATGTAGTTAAGAATTTGGTATTGTGGGTTGTCATCGCGGTCGTGTTGCTGTCGGTATTCCACAGTTTCGGCGAGCGTACCAGTAGCTCGCAGACGTTGATCTACTCGGATTTTCTGACCCAGGTCAAGCAGGGCCAGGTACGCGAAGTTACCATCGAAGGGCAGAATATTACCGGCAAAATGAATTCCGGTACCCCGTTCACGACTTACAGCCCGGAAACCAACAACAGTGCCCTGATTGGTGATCTCGAGCGTGCCAATGTCTCCATCCTCGGTAAACCGCCGGAGCCACCCTCGCTACTGGGACACATGTTCATCAGCTGGTTTCCGTTTATCGTCCTGATCGGGCTGTGGATATTTTTCATGCGCCAGATGCAGGGCGGTGGCAGTGGCCGCGGTGCGATGTCCTTTGGCAAGAGCAAGGCACGCCTGCTGGGTGAAGACCAGATCAATATCAGCTTTAATGACGTGGCCGGCGTCGACGAGGCCAAGGAAGAGGTTGCGGAACTGGTCGAATTTCTGCGCGATCCTTCCAAGTTCCAGAAACTGGGCGGCAAAATACCGCGCGGCGTCCTGATGGTTGGTTCTCCCGGCACGGGTAAAACCTTACTGGCCAAGGCGATCGCGGGCGAAGCCAAGGTACCCTTTTTCACGATTTCAGGTTCCGACTTTGTTGAAATGTTTGTCGGTGTCGGTGCGTCGCGGGTACGCGATATGTTCGACCAGGCCAAGAAGCATGCGCCCTGTATCATTTTTATCGATGAGATCGATGCGGTTGGACGACATAGAGGCGCCGGTCTGGGTGGTGGGCACGACGAACGCGAGCAGACATTGAACCAGTTGCTGGTCGAAATGGACGGATTCGAAGGTAACGAGGGCGTCATCGTTATCGCGGCGACCAATCGTCCCGACGTGCTTGATCCCGCCCTGTTGCGACCCGGACGCTTCGATCGCCAGGTGGTAGTGCCCCTGCCCGACGTGCGTGGCCGCTCGCTGATCCTCAAGGTACACATGCGCAAGGTGCCGGCGGCCGAGAACGTCGACCCGATGGTAATCGCGCGCGGAACACCGGGTTTCTCCGGTGCCGATCTGGCCAACCTGGTCAACGAAGCCGCACTGTTTGCCGCACGTGCCAATAAAAAGATGGTGACGATGGCGGAATTCGAACGCGCCAAGGACAAGATCATGATGGGTGCGGAACGTAAGTCGATGATCATGAAGGACGAGGAAAAGAAGTTAACGGCCTATCACGAAGCCGGTCACGCGATCGTCGGACGCCTGGTGCCGGAACACGATCCGGTATACAAGGTGAGTATCATTCCAAGAGGGCGGGCACTCGGGGTAACCATGTTCCTGCCCGAAGAAGATCGCTACAGCTATAGCAAGCGTCACCTCGAAAGCCAGTTATCCAGCCTGTTTGGCGGGCGCATCGCGGAACAGCTGATCTTTGGTACCGAAGCCGTGACGACCGGGGCTTCCAACGATATCGAGCGTGCGACTGGTATCGCCCGTAGCATGGTTACGCAGTGGGGTCTGTCAGATCGTATGGGTCCGTTGACCTATAGCGAAGAAGAGGGTGAAGTATTCCTTGGCAAGACCTACGGCAAGCAGAAAACGGTATCCGACGAAACCGCACAGGCGATCGACTCCGAGATTCGCGCGATCATCGATCGTAACTATCAGCGTGCGCATGACATCCTCACTAAAGAGGAGGACAAACTGCACAAGATGGCGGATGCGTTGATGAAATACGAAACCATCGATTCCGGTCAAATTGACGCGATCATGGAAGGCAGGGAACCGGGTCCTCCCGCGGACTGGTCCGACGACGAGACCGGCCCGACACCGGATGAACCCACGGGAACCGCCAGTACCGGCGAAGATCCTGATTTAGATCCCGCCAAGTTGCACTAGCGAGTATGGGCTGAGAATCGCCCGGTTCGATGGCGCAGCTGTCAATTTCCAGTAATCTGCAAATTATGGGGGTTGTTAACGCAACCCCCGATTCGTTTTCGGATGGTGGAAAATTTAACACGATCCAAAAGGCCCTGAAGCATGCCCAACGATTGATTTCCGAGGGCGCTGATATCCTTGATATCGGGGGTGAATCCACCCGGCCCGGATCCCGCCAGGTGGGCCTGGATGAAGAGCTCGAACGCACCATTCCATTAATCGAAGCAATTCGGGAGATGTCCGACATACCGATTTCCATCGACACCAGCAAGCCGGGTGTCATGCAGGCTTCGGTAACAGCCGGCGCAACCATGATCAATAGTATCTGGGCTTTACAACTCGAGGATTCCTTGCAGGTTGCGGCAGATTTGAAGGTGCCGGTGATTTTAATGCATATGCAGGGATCGCCGGCGACAATGCAGCAAGACCCCACTTACGCTGACGTTGTCGGAGAGGTAAAAGAATTTCTCAAGGCGCGAATCGATGCCGCACTCGATGCCGGGATTGCGCTCGAACACATTATTATCGATCCAGGATTTGGATTTGGTAAAACCATCGAGCATAATCTGCTGCTATTGAAATCATTATTCGAATTTAAACAACTGGGGGTTCCCGTGCTGGCAGGATTATCTCGCAAGCGCATGATCGGTACGATACTGGACAAGCCGGTTGACCAGCGTCTATACGGCAGTCTGTCGACCGCGGTTATGGCGGCAATGCTGGGCGCCGATATCCTGCGCGTGCATGATGTGGCCGAGACGGTGGATGCAATCAAGATGGTTAAAGCCCTGGGGCAGGTGGCAACGTGAGTCGAAAGTACTTTGGAACTGATGGTATTCGCGGTCGGGTCGGTCAGGTGCCGATGACCGTCGATTTCATCATGAAACTCGGCTGGGCGGCAGGCAAGGTTCTGTCGCAGTCGAGCCGAGGGCAGGTTGTTATCGGTAAGGACACCCGGATTTCCGGGTACATGTTCGAGTCTGCACTGGAAGCGGGTCTTGCTGCAGCCGGACTCGATGTCCTGTTACTCGGTCCCATGCCCACCCCTGCAATTGCCTATATCACCCAGTCGCAGCGTGCCAGTGCCGGAATCGTAATCAGTGCGTCGCATAACCCGTATCACGATGACGGCGTCAAGTTCTTCAACGCGGACGGCTTCAAGCTGCCGGATTCGGTCGAGCAGGAAATCGAGGCCTTGCTGGACCAGGAACTGACAATGGTCGAGCCGGAGCAGATTGGCAAGGCCACCCGGATGGAGGATGCCAAGGGACGCTATATTGAGTTTTGTAAAAGCTCGATCGCTTTTCACAGGTCATTGCGCGGCATGAAACTCGTGGTCGACTGTGCCAACGGTGCTACCTATCATATTGCGCCGACGGTTTTTCGTGAACTGGGTGCCGACGTGATCGAACTGGGTACCAGCCCCAACGGCATGAATATAAACCAGGACGTTGGTGCACTGTACGCTGAGAACATGCGTGCGCACGTGCTTGAAAACCAGGCCGACCTGGGCATTGCCTTCGATGGCGACGGCGACCGTGTGATGATGATGGATGCACGCGGTGATGTGAAAAACGGCGATCAGCTACTTTACACCATTGCCAAGAACAAACTGGTTAACGGAGAGCTCGAGGGTGGCGTGGTCGGTACCCTGATGACTAATCTCGGCTGTGAACACGCACTTAAAGCCCAGAATATTCCATTTGAGCGTGCCGCCGTCGGTGATCGTTACGTGCTGGAGAAGCTGGTTGAGCACGGCTGGTGCCTGGGTGGTGAATCCTCCGGCCACCTGATTTGCCTGGATAAGACGACAACGGGAGACGGCATCATCGCCGCGCTGCAGGTCCTCGACGGACTGGTCAACAGTGGGCAGACGCTTACCGAAGCCTGCAGCGATATGGAGATTTATCCGCAAACCATGATTAACGTGCCGATCTCGAAGACGCTCGACCTGGAAAACTCGGCACTGATACAGGATGCTCTCAAATCTGCCGAATCTGCGTTGGGTGATTCGGGCAGAGTGCTGTTGCGTGCCTCCGGCACCGAACCGTTGATTCGGGTTATGGTGGAAGGTCAGGATCAGGCCGAGGTTGAAAAGATAGCGGCCATACTGGCTGAGGCAGTCAAGGAAGCCGCGCAAAACCAGGGAAAATAGCACTTGAAATAGATTAAATCCCGATTTGCGGATTGATTTATTCGGCCGAGGTGAGTACTCTTTGCCGCCTTTAAAAACCGGTATCAAACATGCGTTCTAGCCTCATTGCTGGCAACTGGAAAATGAACGGCGATCTGCAGTCCGTGATCGACCTGGTTGAAGGGATTAAGGCCGGAAATCCGGGTAAAGCCGAACTGGTGGTTTGTCCGCCGGCTGTGTTTTTGATGAAGGTTGGCGGCATGCTGGCTGACACCAAAATTTCACTCGGTGCGCAGAATGTCTGCGACCAGGAACAGGGTGCCTATACTGGGGAAATTTCGGCAAGTATGCTAAAAGAATGTGGCTGTCGTTATGCGATTGTCGGTCATTCGGAAAGGCGATCGCATTACCTGGAATCGGATCAGCTGGTAGCCGCAAGATTTGCGTTGGCAGTCAGTGCCGGCCTGAGCCCGATTCTCTGTATCGGTGAAACCCTGTATGAGCATGAGCAGGGAGTCACCGAAGCCATCGTCGCAAAGCAGATCGATGCGGTTCTCGATCTGTGCGGAATTGCTGGTTTCGGGCGTGCCGTAATTGCCTATGAACCGGTGTGGGCGATTGGAACCGGGCTGGTTGCATCGCCCGATAAGGCGCAGGCGGTACACGCGTTTATTCGCGGCAAGCTTGCCGCAAATGATGCTGAAATAGCTCAACGAGTGCAGATTTTATACGGTGGCAGTATGAATCCTGCGAATGCGGCTGATTTATTGTCACAGCCGGATATTGATGGTGGATTAATCGGCGGGGCGTCGTTAAAAGCCGATGATTTTCTGGCCATCGCACAATCAGCCTAGGACATATTATGGAAAACATTAACAGCATTTTACTGATCGCACAGGTGTTATTGTCGATTTCCCTGATCGCGCTTATCCTGATACAGCATGGCAAGGGCGCCGATGCGGGTGCAGCCTTTGGCAGTGGTGCCTCGGCGACCGTTTTTGGTGCACGCGGTTCTGGCAATTTTTTAAGCAGGGCCACGACCGCCGTTGCGATCCTGTTTTTTTGCGTTTGCCTTGCGCTTGCCTATGTTACGACCAACCGCGAGATACCTGATGGCGTTACCGGTAGCGTTACTACGCAGGAGTCGATGGTTGTGCCCGCGCAGGGAGCTGACGAATTACCGCCAGTCGAGCCGCAAGGCGATAGCGTCCAGCAATCAGATTTACCCCCGGCCGAGTAGGGTGGGGCAAAGCCGATGTGGTGGAATTGGTAGACACGCTATCTTGAGGGGGTAGTGGCGAAAGCTGTGCCGGTTCGACTCCGGCCATCGGCACCATACTTAAGCTTCGATCGAACCAAAACGGGAACGAAACGATGCGATTGAAAACCTGGTTCCGGGCCTGCCCGGAGCCGGGTTTTTTAACGATACGAGAGCGTTACAGGGAGCCGTTTGGAGATTTCTTGACACTATATAAGGGCCACAATAGACTGACCCCTCGCTTTAGTTTTGCAGGCTTCCGGGGGGCAGTATTCGAATCATGCTAGGTAATTATCTACCCATCCTGATTTTCATGTCGATTACGCTCGTAATGGGGACTGTTTTCATTATTCTGGGCAAACTGCTGGGCCCCTCGCGCCCGGATGCGGAAAAAAATTCTCCCTATGAGTGTGGCTTCGAGGCTTTCGAGGACAGCCGCATGAAATTCGACGTGCGTTACTACCTGGTTGCGATCCTGTTTATCATTTTTGATCTCGAAATTGCCTTCCTGTTTCCGTGGGCTATCGTGCTGGACCAAATTGGGACATTTGGCCTCGTAGCGATGGCAATTTTCTTGACGGTTCTGGTTGTCGGATTCGTCTACGAGTGGAAGAAGGGAGCACTCGAATGGGAATAGAAGGCGTATTTGAACAGGGCTTTGTTACCACCTCGGCCGATAAATTAATCAACTGGGCCCGGACCGGTTCGATGTGGCCGATGACCTTCGGCCTCGCCTGCTGCGCGGTCGAAATGATGCAGGCCGGGGCGGCGCGTTATGACCTGGATCGGTTTGGCATTATATTCCGGCCGAGCCCCCGCCAGTCAGATGTCATGATCGTGGCTGGAACCCTGGTCAACAAGATGGCTCCGGCGCTGCGCAAAGTCTATGACCAGATGGCGGAACCTCGCTGGGTGATCTCGATGGGTTCCTGCGCCAATGGCGGCGGTTACTATCATTATTCGTACTCGGTGGTGCGCGGCTGTGACCGGGTAGTCCCGGTTGATGTCTATGTGCCCGGCTGCCCGCCGACCGCAGAGGCGCTGCTGTATGGCATTATACAGCTGCAAAACAAAATCAAGCGCACCAATACGATAGCGCGCTAGTATGCCGAATCCGAAACAGCAACTGGCTGACGCGCTGCAAGCGGCGTTTGCCGAGAGACTCGACTCGGTGACGGTCGCCCACAACGAGGTTACCGTTGAAGTTGCTACCGAAAACCTTGTCGCCGTCGCCACTGAACTGCGTGATGATCCCCAGTTTCAATTTAAGCAGTTAGTCGATGTCTGTGGTGTCGATTACTCCCAGTTTGGTCGCTTCGAATGGATCACCGAGGATGCCAGTCGCTCGGGTTTTAGTCGCGGTGTCGCCGCCGCGTCATCCGGTCACCTGCAGTTCGGCGATGAACTCGAGTCAATGACAACACAGGGCAGGCGCTTCGCCGCGGTTTATCACTTGCTGTCCTATGTCCACAACCGACGCTTGCGGGTGCGTGTATTCGCCCCCGACGACGACTTCCCGGTGGTCCCTACCGTGACTGAAATCTGGGCATCGGCTGACTGGTATGAACGCGAGGCTTTCGATTTATTCGGTATCCTGTTTAGTGACCATCCCGATTTACGTCGCATCCTTACCGACTATGGCTTTGTTGGTCACCCGTTTCGCAAGGATTTTCCGATGGTCGGGCACGTGGAAATGCGTTACGACCCGGAACGCGGACGCGTGGTTTATGAACCGGTAACCATCGAAGCGCGGGTGCTGGTGCCGCGCGTTAAACGCGATGATCATCGCTACATCATCGACGCACCGGAAGAGGCACAGGACGATGCCTGAAATCAAGAACTACACGCTCAATTTCGGTCCCCAGCATCCCGCGGCCCACGGGGTATTGCGCCTGGTTCTGGAAATGGATGGTGAAGTCATCGAACGTGCCGATCCGCATATCGGTTTGTTGCATCGTGCCACCGAAAAACTCGCCGAAACCAAACCATATAATCAAACCATTGGCTACATGGACCGCCTTGATTACGTATCCATGATGTGTAACGAACATGGATACGTACTCGCGATAGAGAAATTACTCGGCCTCGAGATACCGGAACGCGCGCGCTACATCCGGGTTATGTTTGATGAAATAACACGTATTTTGAATCACCTGATGTGGATCGGTACGCATGCCCTCGATGTCGGCGCAATGACCATGTTCCTGTACGCTTTTCGCGAGCGCGAAGACCTGATGGATATGTACGAGGCTGTGTCCGGCGCGCGCATGCATGCAACTTATTATCGCCCCGGCGGTGTTGCCCGCGATCTGCCCGACGCAATGCCGCAATACCTGGAGAGTCGCTGGCGCAGCAGTAAGGAAGCCGGACGCCTGAATGAAAATCGACAGGGTAGTCTGCTCGATTTCGCCGAGGATTTCGCGGGCCGGTTTCCAGGCTATGTCGACGAATACGAAACCCTGTTGACTGACAATCGAATCTGGAAACAACGTACCGTAGGCATTGGCGTCGTGAGTGAAGAGCGTGCCTACCAGCTCGGGTTTACTGGCCCGATGCTGCGCGGCTCGGGGGTCGAATGGGATCTGCGCAAGAAACAGCCTTACGAGGTATACCATCGTATGGACTTCGATATACCGGTCGGCACCAACGGGGATTGCTATGATCGCTACCTGGTGCGCGTCGAGGAGATGCGCCAGTCAAATCGTATTATCAGGCAATGCATCGAGTGGCTGCGCGCCAACCCGGGAAGCGTAATGACCGATAATCACAAGGTGGCACCGCCGCGTCGTGAACTACTGAAGGCTGACATGGAAGGCCTGATCCACCACTTCAAGCTTTTTACCGAGGGCTATACCCTGCCCGAGGGTGAGGTTTACACCAGCATCGAACACCCCAAGGGTGAGTTTGGCGTTTATCTGATTTCGGACGGGGCCAACAAGCCCTATCGCCTCAAGATCCGTGCGCCTGGCTTCGCCCACCTGTCCAGTATGAACGAGATGGCGCAGGGACACATGCTGGCCGACGTGGTCGCAATTATCGGAACCCAGGATATCGTGTTCGGGGAGATCGACCGATAATGGCCATTGAAACTATATCGAAGCTCGATCTGTTGAACGATCACACGCGCGCGGAGATCGATCACTGTGTGGCCCGGTTTCCGCCCGAACACAAACGCTCGGGCGTGTTGCAGGCGCTCTCCGCCGCGCAGCATCAGAACGGAGGTTTTTTAACCACCGACCTGATGGATGCGGTGGCCGAGTACCTGGAGTTATCGCCGATCCACGTCTACGAAGTGGCATCTTTTTACTCGATGTATGAAACCAAACCGGTAGCCCGTCATAACGTTGCGATCTGTACCAACATTTCCTGCATGTTAATGGGCTCGGACAGCATTGTTGAGCATGTCGAAAACAAGCTCGGCATCAGGATCGGGGAGAGTACCGAGGACGGGCGCATCTACCTGAAGTGCGAGGAAGAATGCCTGGCTGCCTGTTCGGGTGGTCCGATGATGCAGGTTGATCACGTTTATCACGTCGACCTGACCCCGGAAAAAGTCGATGAAATCCTGGATGCGCTGGAGTAACAATGGCTAACGAAGTCTGCTACGCAACCCTCCAATACGACCAGCCATGGTCGATGGAAACCTATTTAAAAGTAGGGGGTTACGAGGCACTTAAAAAAATCCTGGTCGGTGGCATGTCAGCCGACGACGTCATCGAGGAAGTCAAGGCATCGGGCCTGCGCGGTCGCGGGGGGGCCGGTTTTCCGACCGGCTTGAAGTGGAGCTTCATGCCGCGCAACGCGCCTGGACAGAAATACGTCGTCTGCAACTCCGATGAATCGGAACCGGGCACCTGCAAGGATCGCGATATCCTGCGCTTTAATCCGCATGCTCTGGTCGAAGGCATGGCAATCTGCGGCTACGCGATCGGCGCCACGGTCGGATACAACTACATGCGCGGCGAATTCATGGATGAACCCGCACAACGCTTTGAAACCGCGGTCAGGGAAGCCTACGAAGCGGGTTACCTCGGCAGGAACATACTTGGCAGCGGAGTTGATTTCGATCTCTACCCGGCGCTTGGCGCGGGTGCCTACATCTGTGGCGAGGAAACCGCATTGCTGGAATCACTCGAAGGCAAAAAAGGCCAGCCACGTTACAAGCCCCCGTTTCCCGCCAACTACGGGCTCTATGGCAAACCCACGACAATTAATAACACCGAATCGCTGGCCTCGGCTCCGTCCATAATCCGAAACGGTTCGCAATGGTTTGCCGATCTCGGTATTCCCAATAACGGCGGGGTCAAATGCTTTTCGATGTCCGGCCATTTGAACAAACCGGGGAACTTCGAAATCTCGATGGGCACCCCCTTTAAGGACCTGCTGGAAATGGCGGGCGGGATTCGTAATGGTCGTAAACTGAAAGCGGTGATTCCGGGCGGTTCCTCGGTACCGGTGTTGCCGGGTGACGTCATGATGGAGTGCACGATGGACTACGATTCGATCGCCAAGGCGGGTTCGATGCTGGGCTCGGGCGCGGTCATCGTCATGGATGAAACGACCGATATGGTAGTCGCACTGCGGCGTATTTCGCGGTTTTATTTTTCAGAATCCTGTGGTCAATGCACCCCGTGCCGGGAAGGCACCGGATGGCTTTATCGCATGCTGACCCGGATTGTCGACGGCAAGGGTCGACCCGAGGATATCGAGCAGCTGGAGGAAGTTTCACACAAGATCGAGGGCCGCACGATCTGTGCGCTCGGCGATGCCGCGGCGATGCCGGTGTGGAGTTTCATCAAGCATTTCCGCCATGAATTTGAATACTACGTCGAGCACAAACGCTCGATTATCGACAATGCAGCCTGATCCGGATGATTAGCGATGAGCGATAACATAACCGTCACGATAAATGGCCGGCAGATTGAAACCCAGGCGGGACGCCTGCTGATCGACGTGGCCGATGAAAACGATATCGTGATTCCACGCTTTTGTTATCACAAGCATTTGTCGGTAGCAGCCAATTGCCGCATGTGCCTGGTGGAAATAGAGCGTGCCCCGAAACCGATGCCGGCCTGCGCCACCCAGTGCATGGATGGCATGGTCGTGGAAACGAGGTCCCGGAAAGCCCTGGCCGCACAAAAGTCGACGATGGAATTCCTGCTGATCAACCATCCGCTCGATTGCCCGATTTGTGACCAGGGTGGCGAGTGTGAATTGCAGGATGTCGCAATGGGATTCGGTGAAGGTGTATCCAAATACACCGAGCAGAAACGCGTCGTCATGGACAAGAATATCGGGCCCCTGATTGCAACCGATTTTACGCGCTGCATTCACTGCACCCGCTGCGTGCGTTTCGGCGATGAAATTGCCGGTATGCCCGAACTCGGGGCGACCGGACGTGGTGAATACATGGAGATTGGCACCTATATCGAAAAAGCGATCGTGTCTGAACTCTCCGGCAACGTGATCGACGTGTGCCCAGTGGGTGCATTGACCGCGAAACCGTCGCGCTATACCGCGCGACCCTGGGAACTGACCCAGCATGCATCAGTGTCGGCGCATGATTGCATCGGCAGCAATACCTACGTGCATACCCGCGGCAGCGAAGTGATCCGGGTGGTGCCGCGCGAGAACGAATCGATTAATCAATCCTGGATTTCGGATCGTGACCGCTTCAGTTATACCGCGGTCAAGTCGGAACATCGCATTACACAACCGATGTTGCGTGACGGCGGGGAGCTCAAACCCGTTGACTGGGAATCCGCGCTCATTGCGGCCACGGAAATGCTCTCCGGCGCCGATGGCAATATTGCCACGCTGGTCAGTCCGCAGGCGACGCTGGAAGAGCATTACCTGGCGCAAAAACTGACCCGTGGCCTCGGATCGAACAATATCGATCACCGGCTCATGCAGGTTGATTTCTCGTGCCAGCACAGCGCGCCGATCATGCCCTGGCTGGGACGTTCGCTGGAATCGGTTGAAATACTGGACGCGGCATTGATCGTGGCCGGCAACCTGCGTTACGAGCAGCCACTGCTGTCGCACCGTCTGCGCAAGGCGGTGCTGAACAATAGCGCCAGCGTGTCGTCGATCGGGCACATCGGCGATCAATACAACTTTGCGATGCACTCCGAAATGGTCGGATCGGCTGCCGGACTGATCCATGACCTTGCCGCAGTCGCAGTTGCGCTCTCCGAAATCGGCGGCCGGCCACTGTCGGGTCACCTTGCGACTTTCGTGCATGGCTGCGAGCCCTCGTCGCAGCACCAGGCCATCGCCCGCTCGCTTGCAGAAGCCGGGAATGCGGCAGTGATCGTCGGTATCCAGGCTTTATCGAATCCTTATCTGTCGTTACTGCAGGAAATCTGTGAAGCAATCACCAGCATGAGCGATGCAACCCTGGGTTACCTGTCAATATCGGCAAATAGCGCGGGTGCCTGTCTCGCCGGGGCTACCCCACATCGGGTCGCGGCCGGTATCGTGTCAGAGCAGACCGGCGAACACGCCGCTGATATCCTGAGCGCGAAGCACAAGGTTCTGATGACACTCGGGGTTAACCCGCTACTCGATACCCAGTCGGTGGCGGCACTTTCCGATAATAATGAAAGCATCATTGCGATCAGCAGTTTTGATAACGATTATATCCAGCACCAGGCCGACCTGGTGCTGCCGTTGGCAATCACGGTCGAAACCTCGGGCAGTTTCGTCAATGTCGAAGGTCTCTGGCAGAGCTTTAACGGTTGCGCGCATGCCAGGGGTGAAAGTCGCCAGGGCTGGAAAATCCTGACGGCGCTGGGGCAGGTGCTGAAGCCGGGAGAATTCGATTACCTGGACTCGGTCGCGGTCAGGGATGAACTGCGGGGATTGTGCAGTGATGTCGCGTTGAGCAATATCTGCGGCATTGAATCAGGCCTCAAGGAACTACCGCAAGACAAGGGTACCATCCAGAAAATCGGTATGACACCGATTTACGCCAGTGATGAACTGACGCGGCAGTCACAAGCCCTGCAGGCAACGCCACTGATGAAAGCACAATGCGCAGTGATAATGAATCGGCAACAGGCACAGGATACCAGGCTAATTGACAGCAACGAGGTCCAGGTCAAGCAGGGCAAGGGCACGGCGGTGTTGCCTTTGCGTATTGATGAAGGCATACCGGCCGGTTGCGTCTATGTTCCGAGCGGGATCGACGCGGTCAAGCATCTCTCCGGTGTCTACGGCAAGATATCCCTGGAAAGGGTTTCGTGATGGATTTCCTGATATCGATCTGGGAATGGTTACACGAGTACGTGCAGTACACGATTTACAGCGGCGTCAAGGCGTTAGCGATCCTGCTGCCATTGTTCATCGTGGTGGCTTATTACACGCTCGCCGAACGCAAGGTCATCGGCTACATGCAGATTCGCAGGGGACCAAACCGGGTCGGCCCGAAAGGCCTGTTCCAGCCCTTCGCCGATATGTTCAAGCTGATGTTCAAGGAAATCATCATCCCGACCAATTCCAATCGCTACTTGTTCATTATTGCGCCGGTCATTACCTTTGCCCCGGCAATGGCGGCCTGGGCGGTTATCCCGTTCAACGACACGCTGGTATTCAGCAACATCAACGCCGGCCTCCTGTATATACTCGCGATGACCTCGGTCGGTGTCTATGGCGTCATCATTGCCGGCTGGGCGTCGAACTCCAAGTATGCCCTGCTGGGTGCAATGCGCTCGGCGGCGCAGATCGTGGCCTATGAAATCGCGATGGGTTTCGCGTTGGTTGGCGTACTGATGGTGGGCGGGAGTCTCAACCTCGGCGAGATCGTCAACAAGCAGGCGGGCGGTATCGGCAACTGGTTCTTTATTCCGCTGCTGCCTTTATTCTTCGTATACCTGATTTCGGGTGTTGCCGAAACCAACCGGGCACCCTTCGATGTGGCCGAGGGCGAATCCGAAATCGTTGCCGGATTCCATGTCGAATACTCGGGTATGACATTCGCGGTCTTTTTCCTCGCCGAGTACGCGAACATGATACTGATCGCGATGTTGTGCGCGTTGATGTTCTTCGGTGGCTGGTTGAGTCCCGTGCCGACACTGGCCGGTGATGGCATCGGCTGGCTGTTTGGCAAGACCGCTGTTTTCATGCTGCTGTTCCTGTGGTTCCGCGCGACCTTCCCGCGCTACCGTTACGATCAGATCATGCGCCTCGGCTGGAAAGTGCTGTTGCCGGTAACGATTTTCTGGTTGGCGGTCGAGGGTGTTGCGGTCTATTTCAAAATCGGCCCATGGTTTGCTTAAGCCTATGTTTGCGAAAATAAATTATTACCTGAAAAGTTTTCTCTTCCTCGAGCTGTTGAAGGGGATGAACGTGACCGGCCGTTATTTTTTCCGTAAGAAAATAACGGTTCAATACCCGGAAGAAAAAACGCCGATCAGTCCGCGTTTTCGCGGCCTGCATGCGTTGCGCCGCTATGCCAACGGTGAAGAACGCTGCATCGCCTGCAAACTCTGCGAGGCAGTGTGTCCGGCGCTCGCGATTACAATCGAATCGGAGCAGCGCGAGGACGGAACCCGTCGCACCACGCGCTACGATATCGACTTGTTCAAGTGCATTTATTGCGGCTTCTGCGAAGAAGCCTGCCCGGTGGATTCGATCGTCGAAACCAATATTTTCGAGTATCACTTCGAAAACCGCGGCGAGAATATTATGACCAAGGAAAAGTTGCTGGAGATCGGCGATCGTTACGAGGCACAGCTTGCCGCGGACCGTTCGGCCGACGCGCCTTACCGCTAAATAACGATGATAGAAACCGTCATATTCTATGTTTTTGCCGTCGCCACGGTCATTAGCGCCTGCGCGGTCGTGACCGTCAAAAACCCGGTGCATGCGACGCTGTCGCTGGTGCTGACATTTTTTACCAGCGCGGTCATCTGGATGACGCTCGAGGCCGAGTTCCTCGCGATCAGCCTGGTGCTGGTTTATGTCGGCGCGGTCATGGTGCTGTTCATCTTCGTCGTCATGATGCTCGATATCAATATCGCCCGTCTGCGCGAGGGCTTCGTGCGTTACCTGCCGCTCGGCCTGGCCGTGGCGGTAATCATGTTGCTGATGATGCTGAGTGTCGTCACCAGCGATGTTTTCGTGCTCGAGGCAGGCTCGGAACCATTGCCCAAACCTGTAGATTACAGCAATACCAAGGCCCTCGGCGGTGTGCTCTACACCGAGTACGTGTTTGCGTTTGAAATCGCCGCGGTGATTCTACTGGTCGCGATTATTGCAGCCATCGCGTTGACCATGCGCAAGCGCGCGCAAACCAAGTACCAGAGTCCCTCCGAGCAAATCAAGGTGCGCAAGGCCGACCGCCTGCGTATCGTTGACATGCCGTCGAGTGAAGAGCAATGATGACGGTAACCTTAAGCCATTACCTGATTCTCGCTGCGGTGCTATTCAGCATCTCGATCGCGGGCATCGTCATCAATCGCAAGAATATTATCATCCTGCTGATGTCGATCGAGTTGATGCTGCTGTCGGTTAACCTGAACTTCCTCGCGTTTTCGCATTACCTGGACGATCTCGCCGGCCAGGTCTTCGTGTTCTTTATCCTGACCGTTGCCGCGGCAGAAGCGGCCATCGGCCTCGCCATCCTCGTGGTCCTGTTCCGTAACAAGCGCTCGATTAACGTTGAAGATATCAAGGAGCTGAAGTGGTGAGTATGGACCTGGTTTACCTCGCGATCCCGCTGGCATCACTGGCGGGCGCGCTGATTGCCGGATTCTTCGGCAAGCAAATCGGTCGTTCGGGGGCGCACTGCGTGACCATCATCGGGGTTACGGTATCGTTTATTCTGTCGTTGATCGTGCTCAAGGATGTCGCCTTCGATGGTGCACCCATTTATAACCAGTCGGTATATACCTGGATGATCAGCGATGGTATCCGCTTCGAGGTCGGTTTCCTGATCGATGGCCTGACCGCCCTGATGATCGCCGTCGTCACCGGTGTCTCGCTCATGGTGCATATCTACACGATTGGCTACATGCACGACGATCCGGGATACCAGCGCTTCTTTTGCTACATTTCGCTGTTCACCTTTTCGATGCTGATGCTGGTCATGTCGAACAATTTCCTGCAGCTGTTTTTCGGCTGGGAAGCGGTCGGGCTGGTGTCCTACCTGCTGATCGGTTTCTGGTTCAAACGCGAAACCGCGATCTACGCCAACCTGAAGGCCTTCCTCGTCAACCGGGTCGGCGATTTCGGCTTCTTACTCGGCATCGCGGTGATCCTGATGTTTACCGGTTCGCTCGATTACTACGAGGTATTCGACCGCGCCGATGCACTGGTATCGGCAACGCTGCAGGTCATTCCGGATGTGGACTGGTCGGTTATCACGCTCGCCTGCATCCTGCTGTTTGTCGGCGCGATGGGTAAATCGGCGCAGGTGCCGCTGCACGTGTGGCTACCCGATTCGATGGAAGGCCCGACACCGATTTCGGCGCTGATCCACGCGGCGACCATGGTAACCGCGGGCATTTTCATGGTGGCGAGAATGTCGCCGCTGTTTGAACTCTCGAGCACGGCGCTGTCGGTCGTGATCGTCATCGGTGCAACCACGGCTTTTTTCATGGGCCTGATCGGCATCGTGCAAAACGATATCAAGCGCGTGGTGGCCTATTCGACGCTGTCGCAGCTGGGTTACATGACCGTGGCGCTCGGTGCCTCGGCTTACTCGGCCGCGATTTTCCACCTCATGACGCACGCCTTTTTCAAGGCGTTGCTGTTCCTCGCAGCAGGTTCCGTCATCATCGCCATGCACCACGAACAGGATATTCGCAAGATGGGCGGGCTCAAGAAATACATGCCGATCACCTACTGGGTGTCGCTGGTCGGTTCGCTCGCCCTGATCGGTTTCCCGGGTTCTTCGGGCTACTTTTCCAAGGACGCGATCCTGATCGCAACCCACAATTCAGAAGTATGGGGCTCCGGTTATGCCTACCTCGCGGTGCTGCTGGGCGTGTTCGTCACGGCCTTCTACTCGTTCCGCATGTTCTTCCTGGTTTTCCACGGCAAGGAACGCATGGACGAGCATACGCGCGAGCACCTGCACGAAACTCCGGCCGTGGTCACGGTGCCGCTGATCTTGCTGGCGATCCCGTCAGCGATCATCGGCTGGCTAACGATCGATACCGTACTGTTCAGCGGATTCTTTGACCAGGCAATCATCATCTTCGAGGAGCACGGCGCAATGGCGGCCGTGGCCGAGGCCTTTCACGGTCCTGCCAATTTCGTGCTGCACGGTTTTGCCGGGCTGCCAGTGTACCTGGCCGCTGCCGGGGTAGGCAGCGCCTGGTATATCTATCTGAAGAATCCGCAGCTGGCGGATAACCTCAGGCATAGACTGAGCTGGATCTACAACGTCCTCGATAACAAGTACTACTTTGACCGCTTCAACGAAATCGTGTTTGCGGCAAGTGCGCGGGGCATCGGACAGGTCCTGTGGCGACTCGGCGATGCGTTGATGATCGACGGGCTTTTCGTCAATGGCAGTGCGCGCCTGGTGGGGTGGATCTCGAGCGTCGTGCGCTACACGCAAACGGGCTACCTGAACCATTACGCGTTTGCGATGATCTCGGGGCTAATCCTGCTGCTGGGATGGGTTGTGTTGGGTTAAAGCAGAACAAGAATAAAGGTAATCGTTAAACTTATGTATGCTGACTGGCCATTATTGAGCCTCGTGATCTGGACACCGATTTTCGGTGGCATCCTGGTATTGTTTGCCGGTGACAGCAATCCTGGAGGCGCGCGCAAGATCGCGCTGGTGGTGTCGATTATTACCTTTTTGCTGACGGTGCCGTTGTATACGCAATTCAATACCACGACCTATTTGATGCAATTCGTTGAGCGGCACGAGTGGATCGACGCGTTCAATATCGAGTATTACGTGGGTATCGATGGCATCTCGATGCCGTTGATCCTGCTGACGTCGTTTTCCACCGTAATCGTTGTTATATCGGCCTGGGAAGTAATCCAGTACCGCGTGTCGCAGTACATGGCCTCTTTTCTGATCATGGAAGGTTTCATGATCGGCACCTTTTCGGCGCTCGATTCGATCCTGTTTTATATTTTCTTCGAAGCGATGCTGATCCCGATGTTCCTCGTCATTGGCATCTGGGGTGGTGCAAACCGAATCTACGCAACCCTGAAATTCTTCCTGTATACCTTTATCGGCTCGGTATTGATGCTGGTGGCGCTGATTTACATGTACACCAAAACCGGCAGTTTCGCGATTTTTGATTTTCATTATCTCAGGCTAACGCTCAACGAGCAGGTACTGATTTTCCTGGCGATGCTGGTCGCCTTCGCGGTCAAGGTGCCGATGTGGCCGGTGCACACCTGGTTGCCGGATGCGCACGTGGAGGCGCCGACCGGCGGCTCGGTGATTCTGGCCGCTATCATGTTGAAGATCGGTGGCTACGGCTTCCTGCGTTTCAGCCTGCCGATCACGCCTGACGCGAGTGCCGAACTCGACTGGTTGATCATCACCATGTCGCTGACCGCGGTGGTTTACATCGGCTTCGTCGCGCTGGTGCAGCGTGACATGAAGAAACTGATCGCCTACTCGTCGATCGCCCACATGGGATTTGTAACGCTCGGATTTTTTATCGTGTTTCGAATCCTGGATTCCGGATTTGGTGACCAGGGTGCTGCGCTCGCGCTCGAGGGTGGGATGGTGCAAATGGTGTCGCATGGATTCATATCCAGTGCATTATTCCTCTGTGTCGGCGTCCTCTATGACCGCATGCACAGTCGTCAAATCGCCGATTACGGCGGGGTCGCCAACACCATGCCAGTATTTGCCGCGTTCATGGTGTTTTTTGCGATGGCCAATGCCGGTCTGCCCGGTACCTCGGGTTTCGTCGGCGAATTCATGGTGATCCTGGCGAGCTTCAAGGCGAGTTTCTGGATCGCGTTTCTCGCGGCGCTGACCCTGATCCTGGGCGCCGCCTATACCCTGTGGATGATAAAGCGTGTGATTTACGGTGACATTGCCAACGAGAACGTGCGCGTTCTCGAGGATATAAACAAACGCGAATTCTTCTTTCTGGCACTGCTGGCACTGGCGGTGCTGGGTCTCGGCTTGTGGCCGGATCCGCTGGTCGAAGTCATGCACCCGACCATCGAAAACCTGCTTAATCACATTGCGAATCCGAAGATATGACCACCGAGTTCATACAGCCTGATTTAATGCCCGCGTTACCCGAAATGGTCATGCTCGCGATGACCTGCCTGGTGCTGGTGGTTGATTTGTTCCTGCCACAGGAAAAGCGGGGATTCACGCTGTTGTTGTCGGTATCGACGCTGGTGCTGGCAATCGCCGCGGTGATTGCGGTTGCGCCGACGACGTCGATCAGCAGTTTCGGTGGTTCCTTCGTGCTCGATCAGCTGGCCGTGGTGCTGAAAATTGCAACCTGTGCAATCACCATCCTGGTGTTTGTCTATTCGCGCGACTACCTCGTCGATCACGATATCTACCGCGGCGAATACTACGTGCTGGGCCTGTTTGCGACGCTGGGCATGATGGTCATGATCTCGGCGCATTCGTTCCTGCTGGTTTACCTCGGACTCGAATTACTGTCGCTGTCGCTGTACGCGATGATCGCCTTTAATCGAAATTCACTGAGCGCATCCGAGTCGGCGATGAAATACTTCGTGCTCGGCGCGATGGCATCCGGGTTGTTGCTCTACGGCATCTCGATATTTTACGGTATCACCGGTACGCTCGACATCAACCAGCTTTCGGCCGCGGTGAACAGCCAGATGTCTGTGCATCCGGTTGCGCTCGGATTCGCGCTGACGTTTATCGTGGTCGGGCTGTCTTTCAAGCTGGGCGCCGTGCCATTCCACATGTGGCTGCCCGATATTTACCAGGGATCGCCGACTTCGGTGACGCTGTTCATCGGCACGGCACCGAAGATTGCCGGTTTTGCGATGGCGATCCGTCTGCTGGTCGATGGCCTCGGCGATTTGCAGGTCGACTGGTCGCAAATGCTGACGGCGCTCGCGATCGCATCGATGGCGGTAGGCAATATCATTGCGATCGCGCAAACCAACTTCAAACGCATGCTCGCGTACTCGACCATTTCCCATGTCGGTTTCATCCTGTTGGGATTACTGGCGACCACCGCAAACGGATACTCCTCTGCGATGTTTTATACGATTACCTACGCGCTCACCGCGGCGGTGGCTTTTGGTGTACTGCTGGTGTTGAACCGGCAGGGCTTCGAGGCTGAAAACATCAGCGACCTGTCGGGATTGAACGATGGCAATCCGTGGTACGCCGCGTTACTCGCAATCGCAATGTTCTCGATGGCCGGCGTCCCGCCGACCGTCGGCTTTTATGCCAAGCTGACCATACTGCAGTCCGTGGTCGAGGTGGACATGATCTGGCTCGCCGTGCTCGCGGTATTGTTCACGGTCATCGGCCTGTTCTACTACCTGCGGATCATCAAGGTCATGTATTTCGACAAGCCCCTGGCCGAGCAGACCACGACGATCAAGGAGGCGCTGGATGTCAGGTTATTGCTGAGCGCAAACAGCTTGAGCCTGATCCTGTTGGGCATGTTTCCTTCGACGCTCATGGTCTATTGTATTCTCGCATTCAGCTAGCCAACGAACCTCTCGCGCTACCCCTTGTAAAATTCGCTCAACCTAGCTATTATTCGGCGCCTCTGATGCGGGGTGGAGCAGCTTGGTAGCTCGTCGGGCTCATAACCCGAAGGTCGTAGGTTCAAATCCTGCCCCCGCTACCAATTTTCTGCTAGTTAATTCAGTGACCTACAGTAAGTTGTTCGTATACACGAATTGCTCAACAAAACAGTCATCACCCTGTCGGTAGAGTGCTCGCCAAAGTGATTGACTATGGCTTTCATTTGCAAGCCAAAGCCAAGTATTTATCAACTCCAGAGAAGACTAAAATTCTAAATCTACCGATTTGATGACAAGCGATTGGACTTCCCAGGGTTTGCTAGACACCTAATAGCGTTAAAATGTAACGCTATTGGAGGTGTTTATGAGCAGCAAGCGGTACACAGAAGAATTCAAAATCGAAGCTGTAAAACAGGTAACAGAACGAGGATATTCTGTTGCTGAAGTAGCTGAGCGACTGGGAACGACAACGCACAGTTTGTATAGCTGGCTGAAGCGTTATGGGCAGAAGAGTCCCCAGCAGACAAACAGGGTTGATGACCAGGCGGAGATCGCCCGTCTCAAGGCAGAGCTGCGCCGCGTTACCGAAGAGCGAGATATTTTAAAAAAGGCCGCGGCGTACTTTGCCAACGACCACGGGTGAAGTACGCCTTTATCCGTGATCATCGTAGCGAGTTTTCGATTCGAGCGATGTGCCGGCTCTTTAAAAGTGCATTTCAGTGGTTTTTATGCCTGGTTGCACAAGCCAATGTCGGCCAGAGCGATCGAAGACCAACGATTGCTGAAGTTGATCAAACGATTCTATGTGGCAAGCGGGGCGACTTATGGTAGT